>CALFAC010000048.1 GCA_937927935.1 uncultured Bacillaceae bacterium | reverse complement strand
TTCTCTCAACAATTCACCAAAAAGAGTTTTCAATTGATCATAATCATTGATTTTTTTTGGTGGCCAGTATTTTGATTCCTTTCAATACGCTCACTTATGATGAGAAAGCGGAGACAAACATTTTATTAAACTCCTTACCTTACACACGGAAAGAAGTGATTGCTTCCCGTTATCTTGGGGCCATCATCTATATGCTGGGAGCCATTGGCGTAACCAGTCTGCTTTTGCTCATCTTTAACAAACCGTTTTCAGTTGCCGATATGGCCCTGGGGTGCGGCTTATTCCTCTTATTTGCTACTTTCACCTTTCCGCTCTTTTATATCTTTAAACCGGGCTTTATTTCAAGCGTTGTTTTAATTTGTTTTCTCTTGGCGGTCTTTCTCGGGTCGTACATTATCTCCTTTTTAACAGAGCATTTCATCGCAATCACTCAATTTTTAGACCTTTTGCCTACGCCGGTTTTATATACTGGAGCGGTCATGGTGGTCCTCACTCTCTATGCCGTCTCTTGGGGAGTAACCACCCTTCTTTATCAGCGTAAAGCATTTTAAGTGAGGCTTTTTACAGCCCAAGCACCTTTAGTTGGGATGGGAAGATGGGAATAGGATGCAAGCCAGCTTTAACCTTCCATTAATCCTTGTTATAGCTGGAGTCGATGGTGGGATGCATAAACCGTTTATCTTTTGAATCGGTCTTTTCTTGGTGCTGTTTTTCAATCAGCTCCCGATTTTCCGGTGTATTCCAGCCGATATCGTTGGTGGGGTGAACCCATTCATCCCCGGCCATTATCGCTGGATCGATCTCTTCACTCCATTGTTCCAGGGGGGATTCCTTCGATGCATAGTGGCTGTCCCCAATCACCACCCCATATTTGTTGATAAAGGGGGCTTCCTGCTCACGAGTCTCTTCAGGGAAGACGGGGGCATTGATCTGATGGGGCATGGTCCCCTCTATCTTGGGAGATTTTAATTTGGCTCTATCCTTTGAATGGTGCTGTTCAGTTTTGTCACCCTTTGGGCTGTTTTCCCGTGACATCTGGGCGGCACCTCCTTTTTTGTTCTCTTTGATTAACGTGTGCGGTTTGCTCAAGTTTTATGTGCTCTTGTATGGAGAGGATATCATCTTACACTTCCTTTATAAATTGACGCTATTGTGCTTTTGGTTTTAGGATGGCAAGCATAACGTTTGAACCGTCATCCTCCCCGGACAGATCAGCCGGAAAATGTGGAAGAGATTGTAGACAAGGTGGAGCAGCTTCTTAAGATTCGACCG
>CALFAC010000047.1 GCA_937927935.1 uncultured Bacillaceae bacterium | reverse complement strand
CAAGTTTAAACATTTGGGACTCTCCTAGTAGAGTCCTTTCAATAGATTTTGAAATTTACCTTGACGATATATTTTCTTAGTGATACGATTATATTCACACTACGTTATTATCATTAACTATATAATTTTCTGTCTTTAATCTGTTTTCAACAACCTATTGAGCTAAAGATTTCAACGTAAGTTTCAGCTTCTCACGGCTTCCTAATGTGTTAGAACCACTCGATGAACACCAATAATAAAATAAATGGTCACTTCCCTGTGGAAATTTGCTGAAAGTTTCTTAGGAATCATACGAAAGGAGCAGAGGAATGATTCAAGCCTCTAAGACAGCGTTACTGATCATCGATGTGCAAAATGATTTTTGTTGTACTGAGGGTGCATTGTCAACGTTGGGAAAAGATGTGAGTGCCGTTCAGCACGCGATGCCCCAACTTAAAAAATGTATCGATTACTGTCGTGAGGCAGGAATGATGGTTATCTTTATTCAAACGGAACATGGCCCTCTGACAGATTCCTCCGTTTGGGAATCCAGGCAGGTTAATGCGGTTAAAATATGTTCCACCTCATGGGGAAGAGAATTTTATCAAGTGGAACCTAAAGAAACTGATTTTGTGGTAACTAAACATCGCTATAGCGCCTTTATTGGAACCAACTTAGATCTAGCTCTAAGATCAAACGGGATAACGACCATTGTGCTTACAGGGTTTACAACAAATGTTTGCGTTGAAAGCACCGCTCGGGATGGTTTTATGCTAGGCTATCAAACCATTACCTTGTCAGATTGTACCGCTGCTTTTTCTCAAGCTGAACATGACAGTGCCCTATTTAACCTGGGTCATTATTTTGGACGCGTCATGTCCAGCGAGGAATTAAAACGGGAAGTGGAGGCGGCTAATAAATAAGTCAGCCTTCTCATTGGACTAGTCCTCTTCTGTGTTAATTAGAGGAACGAGTAATCTGCGAGCGATAGTTATGAGTCTGTCGCTCGCTGAACTAATAGCCTGAAAGTAAGTACCTCAAATATTATTTTTTAAATTGACGCTTTTAGTACACGGTGATAATATTTAAATAACGCCATGTTTATATTATTAACGGCAGGTTATAAATGTTTTGTATATTCCCCTTTTATTAATTCTTTTTTAAAGAGATAGGTTTGATCCTCTTTATTTCATTATTTCTATTAATATTAGAACGAAATATTAATAGATTATTAATATTACTGAGTGGTGGTTTGTAGAAGTGGCCCTTTTGAAGGGAGGTGAGAATAAATAAAGATGCTCAATAGTGTCTAGGTTTCATTTAATTTTAACTTCAAGGGGGAAATTAATACAATGAAAATGCGCTGGAAATGGTTTGTATTATTGGTCATCTTCTCTATGGTTTTAGCCGCATGTGGAGGAGGCGGGGACTCTTCTACAGAAGGACAGAATGAAGCACCTGCGGAAACCCCTGAAGAAGGCTCCGATCAAGGAGGCGCTAAGTCAAGTGGTCAACTTACATTAGCCACCATGCCGGTGGGGGGATCCATCAACACCGTTGGAAATGCAATAGCGAGTTTAGTTAGCACCCACTCAGAAACACAGGTAAGCGTCAGCCCATTTGCTGGCCTGGCTGCTTGGGGACCGCTGTTAAATGCAGGTGAAGCGGACTTCGGCTTGGCTACCGAACCGGAGTTAGCCTGGGGTTATGCAGGGGAAAACGGATTTGAACAAATGGAAAACATGCGTTTGTTAGTGCGGGGTAACCCCATTCCTGCTCCAGGATTTATGGTTCGCGGGGATACAGACATTCACAAAGTGGCTGATTTGAAAGGCAATCGCCTTGCTTCCGAATACCCGGGGTCCGTTTCCGCCAAAGCTCTGCTTGACGCAGGATTAGCTTTAAATGGTTTAACCTGGGATGATGTGGTCCAAGTACCTACGCCCACCTTGGTGGATGGAGCCAATGGCATTAGAGATAACCAGCTGGACGCTGCTTATGCGTTGGTTCCCGGAACCCCTGCCGTGGAAGAGGTTCATAACGCTGTGCCACTCAGGGCTATCAATTTCTTGGATGAGTATACGGTAGAAACCTTTGACGATATTCCCGAAAGTGATTATGAACTGTTGCAATCTTATCTGCCCGGTTCAGAATTTACTGTTATACAACCCAATGGCTATATTACTGAACCCATTATCGGTGTTCAATATTATCTGCAGCTTGTGGTTGGCACCCACCTTTCGGATGAGGTCGTCTATAACGTTTTGGAAACCATCTGGAACAACATAGAAAGTACACATAACGTTCATCCTTGGATGACACAATGGACACCGGAAAATATGTTCGATCCCGATCCAACTGTTCCTTATCATCCAGGGGCTGTCCAGTTCTTTAAAGATCAAGGGTTATGGACCGATGAGACAGAACAGATCCAGCAGGAATTGTTAAATCAGTAAATTCCGCATGCTCCAACTAGCTTATAAGATCGAGCTGGTTACCCCATCTAAAGTTTTATAATTATAACCAGCTCGATCTTACCGATGAAAGGGGGAAGACGATGGCCAACAACCAGCTTAGTCAGCAGGAGATTCAGCATGAAGTGGCAAATCCACCCACGATCGAGCGATTAAATGAAGCCGAAATTCATAAATTTAGACAGCTAAAAAACCCCGTTGTCCGCGGAATTTTGTATGTAATTTTAGGTTTAATGCCCTTGGCCGGTATTTTATATATTCTACGCGTTCATCAACATTTAGGACTTTCTCTCTACGGTGCTCAATATATTGGTTTGTTTCTCGGTCTCGTCCTTTCTGCCATTTTCCTTGGTGTCCCTGCTACCAAAAATTCTCCTCGAGACAGAGTGCCCTGGTATGACTGGATTTTAGCCGCTTTGGGCTTATATGGTGGCTTGTATCTGCTTATTTATTATCCTCAAATTGTCATGAAGCTGGGGATTATCACAACGGGCCGCTTTATATTAAGTGTTATTGTGGTGGCTCTAATCCTTGAAGCCATTCGACGGGTTTTGGGCAAACTTTTGCTCATCGTTGTTCTCGTTTTTATTGTTTACGCGTTTGTCGCTCCTTATTTGCCCGGTGTGTTTCAAGGAAGCCGTACTCCTGTTGATCAACTGTTTAACTATTTATATCTGGACCCCAACAGCATGCTCAATTTACTCAATATCGCTGCCTCTATTGCGTTAAGTTTCTTGCTCTTTGGCCAAGTGTTGCTTTTCTTTAAAGGTGGCGATATCATGAATGATTTCGCTTTATCCGTATTCGGGCGCTACCGGGGAGGCCCTGCTAAAGGGGCCATCGTCGGTTCCAGCTTGGTGGGAACGATTACAGGAGGTCCAGTGGTTAATGTGATGCTGACTGGAAGCGTCACCATTCCTTTGATGAAACGATCAGGCTACACAGCCGCACAAGCTGGTGCCGTGGAATCGGTTGCCTCCACCGGAGGACAACTTATGCCTCCCGTCATGGGGGTGGCTGCGTTTATCATTGCTGAAACCTTAGGTATTCGCTATGCGGAAGTGGCGTTGGCCGCGTTAATCCCTGCTATCATGTATTATTTGTGTCTCTTTTTCCAAGTGGATTTCGCTGCCGGGCGGATGGAACTGAAAGCCCTGGATAAGGAGGAAATCCCTTCTCTGCGAAGAGTGGTGAAAACTGGATGGGTCATCCTTCCCGTCATGTTTTCACTCATATACTTCCTATTTATTAAAGGGTACAATCCCTCTACAGCGGGTGTTTATGCCACAGGAATTGCAGTTATCTTTCTTGGACTTCAAAAGTCGGTGCGTCAAACCATGTTGCGTCTGTTTCCCAAAATATTTGTAGAAACAGGAAAGATGCTAACCGATATTGGTATCGTCATTGCCGCAGCTGGCTTGATTGTAGGAATCACTGGAATCACCGGTTTGGGCTTTAACATGGGCTTTGTTTTATCCAGTTTTGCCGAATATGGCTTATTCTTCTTGCTGGTGATGTGCGCCATTGTTTCAGTCATTTTGGGCATGGGCATGCCTTCTGTGGCTGCCTACTCACTGGTGGCGGTGTTGGTTGCTCCTACGTTGGTGGAGCTTGGGATTCATCCCTTAGCAGCTCATCTCTTTGTCTTCTACTTCTCCATTGTTTCTAACTTTACGCCTCCAGTGGCCTTGGCTTGTTTTGCCGCAGCGCCCATTGCCAAGGAAAGCCCGCACAAGATTGGTTATCAGGCTATGAAATATGGCATTGTGGCTTACATTGTTCCCTTTCTCTTTGTGTATGCGCCGGCTTTAATTCTTAATCCTACGGAGCAATTATCTACGCTGGAGATGGCTGTCATTATTGCCACGGCGATCATCGGATGCCTGCTTTTGGCCATGGCTGTTGAAGGGTATTCCTTCCGGAATATGAACATCGTTAAACGCATTGTACTAGCTGTTATTGCCCTCTCGCTCATGATGCCAACCACCATATGGGCCTTTGCTCCCACGCTTAACCTAATTGCTTTTGTCGGGGCTATACTTTTTATTATCAATGAGCTCCGCCTGGCCAGAAAAGATAAGCGGGTTCAAGCTGAATCGATCGCATCATAAACCTATTCGCGATTTAATCAACATAGGAGGGGCCAAAATGAAAGTGAATTTGTGGATTAACAATCAGGAGGTTAATGCTGGAGACTATCGAGAAGCTAAAGATCCAGGCCGTTTAACAGAAGTGGTGGGGCATGTGGCCCGGGGAACCGTTGATCATGTCAATCAGGCCGTGGAG
>CALFAC010000046.1 GCA_937927935.1 uncultured Bacillaceae bacterium | reverse complement strand
TTCCTTGGTGGTGAAAAAGGGCTGCCCTAAACGGTCAATCACTTCTTTGGACATGCCTTTCCCTTGATCGGTGATTTGGATCAAAATCATCTCCTCTTGACGTTCCCCTTTTTGATGGTGCTCTCTGTTTACCTTCACCATCAGCTTTCCACCGTCTGGCATCGCTTCAATGGCGTTTTTAAGCAAATTGAGAAACATCTGCTTCAGCTGATTTTCATCGCCCACAATGGGGGGAAGATGATCTTCCATTTCATAGCCAATTTCAATATTGTTCATAATGGCTTCGGTATTAATGAGGGTGAGCACATGACATATAATCTCTTTAATCTCCAGGGGTGAATAATTAACCTTCTGGGGCTTAGCCAAATTGACAAACTGGTCCACAATCACCTTGATCCGATCCAGTTCGGCATCCATAATATCCAAATATTTGGGGTTGGCCCCACTTTCACGCAACAACTTGACAAACCCCTTCAAGGCGGTGAGGGGATTGCGGATTTCGTGGGCGATGCCAGCAGCAAGGCGACCGGCAATGTTTAACTTTTCCGATTTCAGGACCAGATCCTCATATTGCTTCAGTTGAGTGATGTCCACGCAGGAAGCAATAATTTCCACCACTTCTCCCTTGAGCTTCATCCGGGGTTAGTCCCAGACGGTACAGCAATTCTCCATCACACAATGTGTTGACATAGCGCTGGCCCATCTTGGTAAATTTAAACGTCATCCCCTGTTGATAACGCAAAATGTTTTTCAAAACCTGATGGGTTTCCTTCAGATGTTGCTCGGCCAGTTTTTCTTTTGTGCAGTCTCTGGCCACCACAAAAATTTCCTGCAACTCGTCTTCAACAAAAATAGGGATGCGTAGCGATCCAACCAGCAGATAATGTCAAGGTCCTTGGTCATAATTTACTAAGATATTTCGATTATATTTGCCAAAATTCCTTCCATTCCCCATATATTTTGATTTTCGAGTGTTTAATCGATCCTTTTAAGTTCAACTAAAAAGTGAACATTTTGTTAAAATTTCACTTTGTTCACTTTGGAGTGAACTTCGTGATGTATAATATGGTCATCATATGGATGAAGGGAGTATACAATGGAAGAGGGCTTATCCAGTGTGGAAACTTATTGTGAAGAGTTTGGCTCTTTTTTTGAACGGATCGGGCTGCCTCGGATGGCGGGCCGTGTTTTCGGTTTGCTCATTATTGCCGAGCCCCCTTATTTGTCTGCTGGAGAATTAGAGGAGCGGCTTGGAGCGAGCAAAGGGTCCATCAGTGAGACCACCCGTTTGTTGTTACATTTAGGTTTTATTGAAGTTGTCACATTGCCCAAGGAGAGGAGGCGTTACTTTCGCATTAAGGTGGAATCAGCGTACAAGATGTTGGAGGATCAGATTGATCTGTTTTCCCAACTGCGCCGACTGATGGAAATGGGAGCCACCTTGGTGAGTGAGCGCAATATGGAGCGGCGCAAACAGATGGAAGATATGGTTCATTTTTTTTCGCACTTTGAAGAAAAACTGAAACACATTTTACATATGTGGAAAGAGCGCTATGAGGGGAGAAGGGATTAATGGGACGCCAAAACGGAAAGAGATGGCTGCTGATTCTACTTGTTCTGTGTAGTATCGCGATGCTTTCGGCCTGTACCACCGCCACATCAGGGGAAGTTGAAGAACCGCTGGAAACGGCGGTGGAAACAGCCCAGATCAAGCGGGGCGACATGACGGTGGATTTAGAGCTAACCGGCACCGTTCGAGCTCAGCAGGAAGTGACCGTAACGCCACTGCTGTCAGCTAAAGTGGTGGAAATATATGTAAAAAACGGTGATCAGGTGAAAAAAGGGGATCCCCTTTTCCGCTTAGATGATCGGGATTTGGCCTTTGCCTTAAGTCAGGAAGAGAAAAATTTGGAGCAGGCCAAAGGGGCCTATCAATTGGCCCAGAAACGGATCAGCCAGGCGGATGCTGGGGTGAAGGAAGCCCAATTGGCATTGCAAAATGCCCGTAATGAATTAAAGCGGGCCCGATTGGCCCAGAAGCAGGGGCTGGATGGTCAGCAAGATATGGGAGAGTTGGCCAAAATTGCTTTGGAACAGGCCAAGACCCAATGGGAGGAGGCCAAGCGCACCCTGGAGCGGATGGAGGCGCTGTTGGAAGCAGGGGCCATCTCCCGGCAGGAGTATGAGCAAGCGGTGGCCGCTGAAAAGCAGGCCCGCCTAGCCTACGAACAGGCCGAAATTGATGCCAACCGCTCCACGCCTCCGGAAGAAAAGGAACTCCTTGCAGTGGCCGTCTCCCAAGCCGAGCTGGGGGTTAAACAAGCGGAGCTGGCCGTTGTCTCAGCCAAAGCCAGTCGAGAACAGGCCGTTCTTGACGCTCAGCAGGCCCAAATTAGCCAAGAGCAGGCCAAGTTAAACGTGGAGCGGGCTCGACAAAATCTGGACGATGCCGTGGTGACGGCTCCGTTGGCCGGTGAGGTGGTCAATTTCAATTTGGAGGTAGGGGAAATCGCCTCTCCCCAACAGCCTGCCTTAACCATTGTCACACCGGACCAACTCAAAGTGATGGTACCTGTTACCGCTGATCGCCTGCCCTTATTTGCTGAGGGGAATGAAGTGGATGTCGTCATCCCCACCTGGGGAAACACAGTACCTGCCGAAATTACCAGTGTCTCCCGTGCAGCCAATGAGTCGGGGCTCTTTATGGTGGAAGCGGTGCTCAGCGCTGAAGAACTGGATGAGAAAGATCAGGAGCTTATCCGACCGGGCATGGTGGCTAAGCTGAAAGTGACAGAAACCCTGGTGGAAGACAGCTGGATCGTTCCCAGCCGTGCGGTGATGGAAACAGGCGATGAGGTGTATCTATTTGTGGCTGATCCTGAAACAGGCACTGCCCGCCGGGTGGATGTCACATTGATTCGCATGGAGACGGATGAAGCCGCAGTTGACGGGCCGTTTACTGAAGAAGATCTGATCATTACCCGGGGTCAGCATCTTCTCTCAGACGGAGACCCCATCCGACTGATGGGAGGTGACGCCTCTTGAGAATCGTTGATCTGTCGGTACGAAGACCTGTCGGCGTCATCATGCTGGTCCTGGGGGTTATCGTCCTAGGATTTATTTCCTTTATGAATATTCCCGTTGATTTATACCCTGATTTGGACGTACCGGTGGCGGTGGTGGCCACTTCCTATTCCGGGGCTGCCCCTCAGGAAGTGGAGCGGCAGGTGACGGAGCCGATCGAATCCGCCCTGGCCACCATTCAGGGCGTGGACATGATCCAGTCCACGTCAACATCGGGTTCGTCATTGGTCGTTTTATTGCTGGACTGGGGCGCTGATTTGGATGAGGTGCTCCAATCGGTACGGGAAAACGTGGACATGATTTCAGAAATGTTGCCCGATGGAGCCAATGATCCCCGGGTGATGCGCCTGGATCCCACTGCGATACCCGTCGTTTGGTTAGGTTTGGGGGGAGATAGTCCGGAGCGGTTGCAGCAGTTGGCTGAAGATGTGGTGGAGCCTCGGCTGAAACGGGTGGATGGCGTGGCTTCCGTTGCCATTGAAGGCGGGAAAGAGCGGGAAATCATCATCGAAGTGGATGATACCCTGCTTAGTGCCTATCAGCTGACTCCCGCTCAAATTATTCAGGCCATCAGTCAGGAAAACCAGGCCGTTTCCGGGGGAAACTTGATGCGGGGCGGCCAGGAGTTGCAGCTGCGCATCGATGGTCAGTTTGAAACCTTGGATGATCTGAAAGCGACGTTAATTCCTCTACCGGCTGGCGGTCATGTCAAACTTAGCGATGTGGCCGTTGTTCAGGATACATTTAAAGACAGTGACGCCCTTGCCTATGTAAACGGTGAACCGTCGCTGGTTTTCTCCGTTTTGAAAGAGTCGGATGCCAATACCGTGGCGGTGGCCGATGGTATTTTTAAAGCGATGAACGAGATTCAAAAGGGTTTGCCGGAGGGAATCAGCTTAAACGTCATTTTTGATACCTCCCAATTTATTCGGGACGCCATTGATAATGTGATTGGCAATATGGCGGTAGGTGGCTTGCTAGCCATCCTGGTGCTTCTCTTTTTCCTGCGCAGCATCAGGGGAACGCTGGTGATTGCCGTCACCATCCCCATTGCCGTGATTTCTGCCTTTGTCCTGATCTACTTTACCGGTGAAACCATCAACATGATCACCATGGGCGGTCTGGCCCTGGGAATTGGGATGATGGTGGACAGTGCCATCGTCATCCTGGAAGGGATGTACAGCTATCGGGAAAGGGGGTACTCCCTGATTGATTCGGCTCGGAAAGGAGCTTCTGAGCTGGGCCCGGCAGTGATTGCCTCCACCTTAACCACTGTGGCGGTTTTTGTTCCCATTGTGTTTGTGGAGGGGATTGCTGCGGAGATTTTTGCGCCGTTGGGGTTAACGGTTAGCTTTTCGCTGTTCTCTTCCTTGGTTGCCGCCATTACATTGGTGCCCATGATTTTTTCCCGACTTCCCCAAGTGAAACAGAGAAAAGGAAAAGCAAAGCGGGGCAGAGGTTTCTTCCGCCGCAGAAAAGATGCATCTCTGGAGACGGATAAGGCATTAACGGAAAGTAAACAAGGTGAAGTCCAACGGGATGAAATAGCTGGGGATGATGAAGAGGTTGGCTTACCGGAGGTGGCGGCAAGCCAAAAAGAGGAGGACATGCCGCTTCCGGAAGGGTATCAACTGCCTAAAGTTAAAGCTTTCTATAGACGAGTGCTGAGCTGGGCGCTTGAGCACCGCAAAACAACGGTGGCGATCGTTTTCATACTCTTGGTGGCCAGTCTGTCTGCCATTCCGTTTATAGGGGCTACTTTTATCCCCATGCCGGATCAGGGACAAATCTCCATTTCGATCACCGCCCGAGAAGGGACGGCTCAGGAAGAGACCTTGGAGTTGGGCTTGGAAGCCAGTCGGGTCCTGGAAGAAACCTTTGGCGATGATCTGCAAACGTATTTTATGACCGTAGGGGGGACAACCACCGGTTTCCAGGGCGGGACCAAAAACAGGGCCGAGTTTATTGTCCAGCTGGTGCCCAAGTCAGAACGGCAAGTGACAACAGAAGAGGCCATTAAGTTAATCGAAGAGAACTTTCAGGATATCCCAGGGATTGAAACATCGGTATTTGAAATGACCAGCGGTTTTGATGCCGGCTCACCCATCTCAGTTCAAATCAGAGGTCAAGATTGGGAGGTCCTGGAGGAAATCTCCTCTGAAGTGGAATGGATTGTGCAAAATGTAGAGGGGACCAGGGAAGTGGCCTCCACCATAAGTGAAGGGCAGCCGGAGCTGAGGGTGGAAGTGGATCGGGAGATGGCCGCTCAATACGGGATCACCTATCAGCAAGTGATGAATGAGGTGATGCTCCGCTTTAACGGCCAGCAAGCCACCGTTTTCCGTTCTGACGGCGATGAGGTAGACGTCATTGTGGCCCTCCCGGAAGAGCGGAGGCAAACCATCCAGGATATTGAAAGCATGTACCTGCGCTCGGCCAGCGGTGAGATGATCCCTCTGACTGCCATTGCTAAACTGGAGCAAGTTCAGGGCCCAACGGAAATTCAACGTCAAAATCAGGAACGCCAGGTGAATGTGACCGCTGAACTGGCTGGACGGGATCTAGGCAGCGTGGTGGCCGATGTGCGTGCCCAGCTGGAGCGCCTGACGTTACCCGAAGGATACGAAGTGTCTATTGGCGGTCAAGCTGAAGAGATGGCCGAGGCCTTTGGCAGTTTGACCCAGGCTTTGATCCTTTCCATTTTCCTGGTCTATATGGTGATGGCTGTCCAGTTTGAATCGTTTGTATACCCGTTTATCATCATGTTTTCCCTGCCCACCACGGTGATTGGGGTGCTGTTTGGCATGTTTATCACCCAGACGCCCTTAAGTGTGGTTGCTTTTATTGGTCTGATTATGCTGGCCGGCATCGTGGTCAACAACGCCATCGTGCTGGTGGATTATATCAACATTTTGAGGCGCAGGGATAAAATTGAACGGACGGAAGCCATCCTGATTGCCGGGGAAAGACGTTTGCGTCCCATTCTGATGACCACCTTAACCACCATTTTGGCCATGGTGCCCCTTGCTTTAGGAATTGGAGAAGGGGCTGAGGTCCAGGCGCCCCTGGCCATTGTGCTCATCTTTGGTCTCACCTTTTCCACTGTGCTTACCCTGGTTTTTGTGCCTGTGGTGTATGTTATTCTGGATAACATTTCGAACCGGGTAAAAAGCTGGTTTGTCCAGGAGCCCACATCAAAAGTGGGAGAAGACGCTGCTCCTCCGGCGTGATTAGGGCCCTCTACGCTTTATCAATCCATAACTGTAAAAGAAGCCTGTGAAGGGGGTTCGTCTGCTGTAACCCATGCAGCGGGCGA
>CALFAC010000045.1 GCA_937927935.1 uncultured Bacillaceae bacterium | reverse complement strand
GTTCCAAGGAGAGATAGAAGGCCTCAATATTTTGACCGGCCAGGGTGGTGCCCATCGGTTCGATAGTGCCGGAAATCATGAGCGGCACTTTACGCCCCAACTCTTCAAAGGTGCGCTGAATGCCCAGATAGGCCGCCTTCACGTTGCGCATATCCTGGCTGGTTTCCAACAGTAACAGGTCCACGCCTCCCAGGAGCAAACCTTTGGCTTGGACGGCGTAATGGTTGATCAGCTCCTCAAATGTGACGCCCCCGGTGACGGACAAGCTTTTGGTGGTGGGCCCCATCGCCCCGGCTACGAAGCGGGGCTTTTCGGTGGAGCTATATTCCTGGGCCAAACGGACAGCCAGTTCAGCCGCTCGCCGGTTAATTTCCATCGCTTTGTCAGCCAGGCCGTACTCGTTGAGCACCAGGGGGGTGCCCCCAAAGGTGTTGGTTTCAATAATATCGGCCCCTGCTTCCAGATAAGCCCGGTGGATCTCCTCCACCACCTGGGGAGCCGTTAGATTCAGGATCTCGTTACAGCCCTCATACTGTTCACCGCCAAAATCTCGGGCGGAAAGATTGGCCTGTTGCAACATGGTGCCCATGGCACCATCAATCACCAGGATTCTCTGTTTTAATTGCTGTTCAAACAAGGTGTCGGCCATGGTACCGTGTCCTTTCTGCTTCTTTTTGGTTAATGTAGGTGGCCAGTTCCACCGATAGCTCATAGCGCATAAACGGAGTGATAATATAGATGCCGTTAAACAGGTCAAAAGCGGTATCGATCAGCTCTTTGGCGATGGCCAGTCCCTCCTGGCGGGCCCGCTCCGGATCGTCATGGGCGGCCATGCGGCGACGCACTTCATCGGTCAGCTTGATGCCCGGCACTTCATGGTGTAAAAATTCGGCGTTGCGGGAGCTGGTTAAAGGCATAATGCCAATATAGATGGGCGCGGTCAAGTGTTTGGTCGCCTCATACACGTCCACGAGCTGCTGATGATCAAAGACCGGTTGACTGATAAAATAATCGGCTCCGGCGGCCATCTTTTTCTCCAGACGAGCCACTGCTTTGTCCCGGTGATGCACGTTGGGAAAACAGGCGGCGAACACCGAAAAACGGGTCTCTTTTTTAAGGGACTTACCGGTGTATGAAAGCCCTTTGTTCATCTGTTTGAGCATCTGAATTAAGCCGAAGGAGGAGAGATCGTACACTGAGCTGGCCCCGGGCAGATCGCCCACTTTGGTGGGGTCACCGGTCACCGCCAGAATGTGGTCAATCCCTAAACTGGCCAGACCCAGCAGGTGAGATTCCAGGCCGATCAGGTTGCGATCCCGGCAGGTGATATGGACCAGGGGCAACAGATTGGTCCGCTTCTGGACCAAGACAGCCATGGCCATGTTGCTGATCCGGGGGGTGGCCAGGGAGTTGTCCGCCATGGTGATGGCATCGATGCCCGTTTGATCCAATGCTTCAATCCCTTTTAAGAAAGGATCGATATCCAAATGTTTGGGCGGGTCCAGCTCCACAATGACTGAGCGGCGCTGTTTAACCACCTGATGTAAAGGGAGCCGTTTGGTCAGGTTCAGTGAGGGGGCGCCTGAGCGTCCCGGGGCTAAAACCTCTTCCCCTTTAGGTTGAACAATGCGTACGGGTGAAAGGGGAGGTCTTTTTTTTGTTACGGGCTCAACTTTCTCCAGACGGGCTGCCATCGCCTGGATATGTTCAGGGGTGGTGCCACAGCAGCCCCCGATTAAGCGGACGCCCTGTTTCACCAAAGCTTCGGCTTGTTGGGCAAAATAGTCCGGATCACACTGATAGACAAACTGGCCGTCCTGGTAGGCGGGCAGGCTGGCATTGGGGTAAGCCGATAAAAAAGCTTTGGATGGTAGTGATGTCACTTCCAGTGAGCGCAGCATGTGGTGGGGACCTAAGCGGCAGTTGAGCCCCACCACATCGGCTCCTAAAGCTTCCAGCCGCTGGAAGGCTTCTCCCAGGGAGATGCCCCCCTCCAGGGTGCCCACTGCGTGCAGGGTCACCTGGGTGATGATGGGCAGACTGGTGGCTGAGCGAGCTAACGGCAAGACCGTTTCCAGCTCCTCCAGGTCGGAATAGGTTTCCAAGAGGATCCCATCCACCCCTTCGGCAAGGAGCACCTCCAGCTGTTTTAAAAAGCTTTCCTTAATTTCTTCAAGGTGAAACGGCTTTTTGCCGGCCCCCCGGATCCCGCCGATGGTCCCCAAGATATACCGTTTAGGAGCTTGTTTAGAGTATCCCTTTTTTCGCTGTTGGTGCTGGATTTGCTCCTGTTCTTCCTGCTTGTGGTCCCTTTCTTCCTTCTGGATGATTTCTTCAACCGCTTTCCGGGCGAGCTTGACCGCCTGCTGATTGATTGCTTTGTAACTGTTTTCCAGACCATAGTGGGCCAGCTTCAACGGATTGGCGGCAAAGGTGTTGGTTTGGATCACCTGGGCCCCTGCTTCAAGGTAGGCGCGGTGAATGGCTGAAATGGCTGAGGGCTGGGAGAGATTTAACGCTTCCCGACACTGGCCCACGCCAAAGGAGTAGAGTAAGGTGCCCATGGCACCATCGGCAAAGAGCAGCCCGTTTTTTAGTTCATCGATGAGGGTCATTGGTGATGGCTCCTTTCTTTAAGGGCGAAAAAGGCGGCTTCAAAATCGGCGATCAAGTCGTTCACATCTTCCAGGCCCACCGAGAGGCGTAGCAAACCTTCACTGATGCCCCGCTTTTCCCGCTCCTCCCTGGGCATGGCGGCATGGGACATGGTGGCCGGATGGGAGAGGATGGATTCCACGGCGCCTAAACTGACGGCAAAAACGGGAATTTGAACGTGGCTGACAAAAGTTTTTACAGCCTCAAGATCTTTTAAGCGGAAGGAAAGGAGGGCACCCGGTCCGCTGGCCTGCTCTTGGTGAAGTTCATACCCGGGGTGAGAAGGCAAGCCGGGATAGTAAACCTCCAGCACCTCAGGCACACTTTGCAGATAGGAGGCAAGGGTATTGGCTGATTGGCTGCTTTGTTTCATCCGTACGCCTAAGGTTTTTAAGCCTCTGAGTAACAGCCAGCAGTCCTGCACGCCCAGGACCGCTCCCAACGCATTTTGGAGGGAGTAGATTTCTTTGGCCAGCTGGTCATCCTTCACCACTATAAGGCCGGCCAGCACATCGCTGTGACCGCCAATAAATTTGGTGGCGCTGTGGATCACCAGATCGGCCCCCAGCTCCAGGGGACGTTGCAAAGCGGGGGTCATCACGGTGTTGTCCACAAAGGTGAGGCACCCTTTCCGTTTAGCCAGCTGGGTAAGCGCTTTGATGTCCGTTATTTTTAAAAGGGGATTGGACGGTGTTTCTATATAGATCACTTTTGTATTCGGTCGAATGTGTTTTTCCACCTGGTCCAGGTCGGTCATATCCACGTAAGTGTGCTGGATGCCAAACCGGGTGAGCACTTTGTTCACGAAGCGATAGGTGCCTCCATACACATCGTGGCAGACCAGCACATGATCCCCCTGGGATAAGGTGAGAAGAGCGGTGGAGATGGCGGCCATGCCGGAGGAGAAGGCAAAGCCCCGCGTCCCCCCTTCCAGCTCAGCAATGGTTTCTTCCAAAGCTTGGCGGGTGGGATTGCCGGAACGGCTATAATCATAGGCTCCGAAGCGGCCCACCTCCTGTTGATGGAAGGTGGAGGCATGCTGGATGGGCACACTGACGGCGCCGGTGTGGGGGTCCCATTTATGCTTGTTGTGCAAGAGGCGGGTCTCAAACGTATAGTTGTCAGACATGTTGTTCCTCCTTTAGTCTGGCGAAAGCCTGATCCAGATCGGCAATCAAGTCCTCCACATCTTCCACGCCGACGGAAAAGCGGAGCAGTCGGTTGCACACCCCGTAAGCGGTACGCACCTCCTCCGGAATATCGGCATGGGTCTGGGTCGCGGGGTAGGTGATAAAGCTTTCCACGCCCCCCAAACTTTCGGCAAAGGTGATCAGCTTTAAACTTTTTAGAAAGGGGTTGACCCATTCTTCTTTTAAAATCCTAAAGGAGAGCATGCCTCCCCGCCCGGGGTACAGCACGTCGGTGACGAGGTCGTGGTTTTCCAGATAGTCCACAATACGCCGGGCATTGGCTTCATGCTGCTTCATGCGCAAAGCCAATGTTTTCATGCCCCGCATCAGGAGCCAGGAGTCCATAGGAGAGAGGGTGGCACCGATGGCATTATGGAAATAGAAGAGGCGCTCACACAGCTCTTTTCCTTTCGCCACGATGATACCGGCCAGCACATCATTGTGTCCGCCTAGATATTTGGTGGCGCTGTGCACCACAATATGAGCCCCCTGCTTTAAAGGCTGTTGCAGATAGGGGGTATAAAAGGTGTTATCCACGATGAGCAGCAGGTCGTGTTTTCTGGCAATCTGGCTGATGGCTTCAATATCGGTTTCCTGCATCAAAGGGTTGGTGGGTGTCTCTATAAAAATGGCCTTGGTGCGGGGGTTAATTCGCTTTTCCACCTCCTGAATACATCGGGGATCCACATAGTGAAAGTTTAAGCCCCACCGTTTCCAGCCTTCCTCAAACAAGCGGTATGTTCCCCCATACAAGTCCCGGGAAACAATCAGCTCATCTCCCTGATTAAAGAGGGAGAGAATCACCTGGATGGCAGCCATGCCCGAGCTGGTGGCAAAGGCTTGATCCCCATCTTCCAGTTCAGCCATCGCCTTTTCCAGTATGGTTCGGGTGGGGTTTGCCGTACGGGTGTAGTCATACCCCGTCGATTCCCCAATACCGCTATGCCGGTAAGCGGTTGAAAAATAGACCGGGGCAGAAACTGTCCCTGTTGCCTCCTCACTGCGGTTACCGATTTGAACCAGTTGGGTCTCCAGTTTCAATGGGTTCACCTTGCTCATCTCCTTTAATGGAATTGAGATGCGCCATCAGAAGGATGGCTGTCATTAAATCGGTTGGAGGGCATTAAAAAAGCCCTCTTCGATCAGAAGAAGGCAATCAAATACGGCAAACCCGTTTGGATTGCTCTTCTTCTCATCTTCCAAACCGGACCTATGATCCGGTTTGCTGGAATTAGCACCTGGCTGAATCATCAGCTGGTTGCTGAGGTTTCATTGGGCCAGTCCCTCCACCTCTCTTGATAAGAAAAAGAACAAACACCCTATGCAATTATTTAATTATCCCTTATCCACATATTTCCCACTGGATTACTTTGAAGATGCAGAACAATTTAATGACACTATAACGATAAATGACCAATTTGGCAAGGGGTAAATAAAAAATTTTTGGCTCCAGATGATTGACAGATGGAAAAAAATTTATTATGATCACATTTAAATTTAGCGCATAAATCATAGTTGAATAGTATGATTAATGTGTTTTATAGAAGTTTACATCTTCAACTTTACAACGGATGACGACGGAGAGGACGAAATGTCGATGGCGTGGTTGGCCCTAGCCCTTGCCTTCTTTTTTGCTATCAATATTGGAGCCAGCGGAGCTGCCGCCTCCATGGGCGCCGCCTTTGGAGCGGGGGCGGTGAAAGGCAGAACAATGGCCTTGGGATTGGTGGCCGTCTCTGTCTTTTTAGGAGCTGTTTTGGGCGGCGGTGAGGTGGTGAAAACCATTGGCAATGATCTTATTCCTGCTGAGCTTCTTTCCATCCCGATTGTGCTCATCATCCTGGCGGGAGCCACGGGCACCCTGTTTGTGGCCAACCTGCTTGGAATTCCCCTGTCCACCAGCGAGGTGACGGTGGGCTCCATTGTGGGAGTGGGCCTCGCTTTTCAGGCTTTATATCTTAACAAGCTTTTAACCATCCTTTCCCTTTGGGTGTTGGTGCCGGCGGTGGCTTTTGGCATCGCTTATCTGTTAAGCAAAGGGGTCTATCTTCTCAAGAGGCGCTACCCGGGATTGAAGCAGGGAAGCCGCTGGCAGAAAGGGTTAAGCTTGCTCCTTATCGGCACAGGGTGTTGGGAAGCTTTTTCGGCTGGCATGAACAATGTGGCCAATGCGGTGGGCCCCCTGGTGGGCGCAGGTCTGATTTCCACTTCAGCCGCCCTCTGGTGGGGAGGCCTGTTTGTCGCCTTGGGGGCCTTACTTTTAGGAGGAAAAGTGTTGGAGACCAATGGCAAGCGGATCACCTCCTTCTCCCTATTGGAAGGAAGCATTGTGTCGGGGACGGGAGGGACGCTGGTGGTGATCGCCTCCATCTTCGGCATCCCCGTTCCCCTCACTCAGGTTACCACCTCGGCCATTATCGGGGTGGGGACGGCCCAGGGCGGCTTTCAGCTCTGGCAGAAAAATGTGGTGGTTCAAATTTTCAAGGTGTGGCTGGTCTCCCCTGTTCTTTCCCTGGTGGTGGCCTATACGCTGGTCCATCTCGTTTTACAACAAAATTATTATGTGCTTGCTGTTTTACTCAGTATGCTGGTGGGCACCTTTGGCACCATCAGCCTGATGAAGACGGTGCGCGAGGGAAAGCAGTCTGCCCATAAAGGAGGAGAGCTGGAAGGATGAGTGAAGTGGTGTCTTACGCCACCCTGACGGAAGAAGAGCTGGTTAAGATCAACAAGGATCTGGAACAGAAGGATACCCTGGATGTGGTGCGATGGGCGTACAATCAGTGGGGGGATGAGCTGGTTTATGCCTGCAGCTTTGGGGCTGAAGGGATGGTGCTGATCGATTTAATCAGCAAAATTAAGCCGGATGCCAAGATCATCTTTTTGGATACCCAGCTTCATTTTAAAGAGACGTATCAGCTGATTGATCAGGTGAAAGAGAGGTATTCCCGCTTAAACATTGAGCTGGTCAAGCCGGAGCTTTCCCTCAAGGAGCAGGCCCAAAAGTATGGGGATGAGTTGTGGAAGACCAATCCCGATCTATGTTGCCGCTTGCGCAAAGTGGTGCCCATGGAGAAAGTGCTGACGGGTGTTAAAGCTTGGCTGTCCGGTTTGCGCCGGGAACAGTCTCCCACCAGGGCCACGGTCCAATATGTGAACCGGGACGATAAATTTCAATCCATCAAAGTGTGCCCTTTAATCAAATGGACCTGGACCGAGGTGTGGCTCTATATTAAACAGTTTGATCTGCCTTACAACGTGCTGCATGATCACAACTATCCCAGCATCGGCTGTGCCCCTTGCACCCGGCCGGTGGCCCCGGGTGAAGATTTTCGGGCGGGGCGCTGGGCCGACACAGGGAAAACAGAGTGCGGGTTACACGCCCGATAAATGTAAACGAGGGAGTGAAAGAGGATGAGCTTAAGCCAACCCCATGGTGGAGAGCTGATTAACCGCTTCGATCCAGAACTGGACGTTTCAGAGATTGACAATGAGGTGCACATTGACGCCATTGCCTTGTCCGATTTGGAGCTGATAGCCACCGGCGCTTACAGTCCCTTGCAGGGCTTTATGGGCCGGGAAGATTATGAGCGGGTGCTGGAAGAGATGCGCCTGGCCAATGGATTGGTCTGGAGCTTGCCCATCACCTTGCCGGTGGCTGAGGAGGAGGCCAGTTCCCTTAAAGAAGGGGAGCGGGTGAAGCTGATCTATGCCGGGGAAGTGTATGGCGTCCTGGAGGTGCAGGAAAAGTTTCGTCCCGATAAGAAACGGGAAGCGGAGCTGGTGTACCGCACCGCCGAGGAGGCCCATCCCGGCGTGAAAAAACTGTATGAACGCCCAGCTCTTTACCTGGCCGGTCCAGTGACCATGATTCAGCGTTCTCCCAAAGGAAAGTTTGCCTCCTATTATTTTGACCCTGCCGAAACCAGGGCTCAGTTTGAAGCGCTGGGCTGGAAAAGGGTGGTGGGCTTTCAAACCCGCAATCCCATCCACCGGGCCCATGAGTACATTCAAAAAACGGCGTTGGAGATTGTGGATGGGTTGTTTCTCAATCCTTTGGTGGGGGAAACCAAAGCGGACGACATTCCCGCTGATGTGCGAATGGCCAGTTACCAGGTGCTTCTCGAACATTACTATCCACAGGAGCGGGTGATGCTGGCGGTCTTTCCGGCAGCCATGCGCTATGCGGGGCCGAGGGAAGCCATTTTTCATGCCCTGGTTCGCAAAAATTACGGCTGCACCCATTTTATTGTGGGACGGGATCACGCCGGCGTAGGCCATTATTACGGCACCTACGATGCCCAGCGCATCTTTGACCAGTTTACCTTGGAAGAACTGGGTATTACCCCCCTCTTTTTTGAACACAGCTTTTATTGCTACCGGTGCGGGGGGATGGCGTCCACCAAAACGTGCCCCCATAGTGAAGAGGATCGGCTTATTCTTTCCGGAACCAAAGTGCGTCAAATGTTAAGCCGCGGGGAAGTGCCCCCGCCCGAATTTAGTCGCCGGGAAGTGGTGGAGGTCCTGATTAACGGTTTGAAACAGCATGTGTAAAGCGCTAAACAGCAATGTGTAAAACGGGGCGAAACAGTAGCTATCAATCGGCTTAAGTGCATGCAGGAGGGGAGAAACCCCAGAGGAAAGGAGCGGTGCAGATGGAGGAAAAAGCGATAGTATGGCATGAGGCCAGCGTGAGCAAGAAAGATCGTCAGCTTTTAAACGGCCATGGCAGTGCCATTGTCTGGTTTACCGGCCTCTCCGGGTCGGGAAAGTCCACCCTGGCCAATGCCCTGGCCAGAGCTCTTCACCAGCGGCAGATCAGAACTTTTGTCTTAGACGGGGATAACATTCGTCACGGGTTGAATCGCGATCTGGGCTTCTCGACGGAAGATCGGCAGGAAAATATCCGCCGGATCGGTGAAGTGGCCAAGTTGTTTGTGGAAGCGGGCCTGATCACTTTGACGGCCTTCATCTCTCCCTACCGAGCTGACCGAGAACGGGTGCGTTCCTTGGTGGAGGAAGGGGAATTTATTGAGGTGTATGTGAAGTGTGACTTAGAAACATGTGAAAAGCGGG
>CALFAC010000044.1 GCA_937927935.1 uncultured Bacillaceae bacterium | reverse complement strand
AGATGGTCTGGGTACTGATCAGACTCCAGATGTTCAATTAAAGCTTGCAGCATGGCACTGACCACAGAGATATGCGTCACTTTGTGCTGGGTAATGAGCTGATTGACTCGAACGGGATCAAATCGCTCGACCAGCACCACGCTCATACCGTAAATGACACTGCGCATTAAAATGGAAAGGCCGCTCACATGAAATAAGGGAACACAGCATAACCAGCGGTCCCCTTGATTTAAGCCCAAATTGAGCACAGAGCCGACGGCGCTCCAAAAGTGGTTGCCATAACTGAGCATGGCTCCTTTAGGCCGCCCTGTGGTGCCTGACGTGTAAATAATGGTATGCAGATCATCGAGATCGACAGGATTTTCCGGTTTAAAGGGAGCGCCATTAAGCTCCTTTTCAATCAATTGGCTGATGGCCACGATAGGGCAGACGATCTTTTCTTTTAATCGTTCAACCTTATCTTGATACGCTTCATCAAAAAGAAGAAGACTGGCTTGAGCATCATTAATCTGCCAGATCAGTTCCGTTGCACTTAAACGGGTGTTTAAGGGGACCAGCACCCCTTTGACATACCCGATGGCATGAATTAAAGCCACCGTTGAGACAGTGTTGCCGGCTAAAAGTGCAATTCGTTCCCCCGGTTTGATGCCCTGCTGCACCAAAAGGCCAGCCAAGTGGCTGGCCCGTTGTTCCAGTTGGGCAAACGTCAAGCTTGTTTCCTCACTGATCAGAGCCAGGCGGTGAGGGGTTAAATAAGCCCTCTGTTTGAGCCAGACTGGCAAAGTGGTTCCAACCATACCATCATCACCCAAATTAAAATTAACGTTTATGGAAAACGGGGAAACCTAGAAAAATCAGGTTTCCTTTTTTCATTAAAGGCGTTCTTTCCTTCTTTAGCTTCATCTGTCGTATAATAGAGCAGCGTTGCATCTCCGGCAAACTGTTGCAAGCCGGCAAGTCCATCTGTATCGGCATTAAAGGCTGCCTTTAAGAAGCGAATGGCTGTTGGGCTTTTTTCTAAAATCTCCTTGGCCCACTTCACTGTCTCTTCTTCCAGTTTTTCCAGTGGAACCACTGCATTGACCAGGCCCATTTCCAGCGCTTCTTGGGCATTGTATTGGCGACACAAATACCAGATTTCCCGCGCCTTTTTATGACCCACGATCCGAGCCAGATAGGTGGCGCCATAGCCGGCATCAAAGCTACCCACCTTGGGTCCTGTTTGTCCAAAGATGGCGTTGTCAGCAGCGATGGTTAAATCACAAACCACATGAAGCACATGGCCTCCGCCAATGGCGTAACCCGCTACCATGGCGATCACCGGTTTAGGAATGACGCGAATCAAGCGCTGCAGATCGAGAACATTAAGGCGAGGGATCTGATCTTTTCCCACATAACCGCCATGGCCGCGCACTTTTTGGTCGCCGCCTGAGCAGAATGCTTTATCTCCTGCTCCCGTTAAAATAATCACGCCAATGTTGCTATCATCCCGAGCCACCGTGAAAGCATGAATCAATTCGTTGATGGTTTCAGGGCGAAAAGCATTGCGCACTTCCGGACGATTGATGGTTATTTTAGCAATGCCATCATAAGTCTCGTAAATAATATCTTCATAATCGCCATGTTTCTGCCAGGGAAAACCCATCAAGCTTCCTCCTTTACTTGCGGTGATTGCTCAATCTGTAAGAGATGGTCCAAAACTACTTTAGCAAAAAGATGTGATTTTTCCAAATGAATTGTATGTCCTGCATCGGGAATAATCTTCAGTTCAGCTTGGGGAAGCCGTTGGACCATCCGGCGAGCCAGGGAACAATATTTAACATCTTCACTTCCAGCCAGTACGAGTACTGGAAAATGAAAAGAAGCTAAGGAAGGCCAATATGAAGGCTGGTTGCCCGTCCCCATTCCCCTTAAACTGTTGGCCAAGCCTTGTGGGGACTGGGCAAGGCGTTGCTTTCTTAGCTCATCTTGAACGGTTTGAGGCAGCCTCTTTTGCGTGGCAAAAAGGGGAAGATTTTCCCATTTTTGAACAAAAGCGAAAAGCCCCTTCTCCTCAATTTCATCGGCCAGGCTCTCATCCTGTTTTCTTCTGGCCATCCGTTCCTCCTCTGTTTCCAAACCGGGGGAGGTGCTTTCTAAGATTAAACTTTTAATGAGCTGAGGGGCACGACTTGCCAAAGCAATTGCCACCCTGCCCCCCATGGAATAGCCCAACAAATGTGTTTTTCGCACATTAATTTGCTCTAAAATGAGCTGTAAATCACGAACGGTGTGGGCCATCGCGTAGCGACGATAATCGGCCGGGGAGTCGCTAAGCCCGTGTCCGATCAGGTCGACGGCAATCAGTTTAAAGTGATCGTGCCAGAGAGGAACCAAGGGAGCCCATGTTTTGGTACTGCCCGTAAATCCATGGAGCATTAAGAGGGGCGGCCCCTCTCCCCACATTTCGATATGGTAAGTCATGTCCCGTATCGTCAGCTTCAATCTTTCCCCACCCCTCATTCATTTTCATCCCGAACCGCCAGCAGGGTCCGTTGGACGGCTTGCCACACTTGCCGGTGAAGGACAACATTTTCTTGACGGTGGCTGGAAAGCTCGATAATGTTTAATCCTTGGGAAGCCAAGGCGCGTTGAAAAGATTTTCTAAAAGAGGACCAAGACCGCACGCGTGTAAAGGTTCCGCCGTATAGATGGGCAGCATGACTAAAATCAAGGTTTAATGGTGTACCAAACAGCTGTTCAAAATGTTCGGGATGCTCTGCTTGGGGAAGAAAAGAAAATATTCCGCCGCCATTGTTATTGACCAGCACGATGGTTAAATTTAAATCATACAGCTTGGCAGGGAGCAATCCATTTAAATCATGGTAAAAGGAAAGATCGCCCACAACCAATACGACTGGTTGGGCAGTAACACAGCTGGCCCCAAGGGCACTGGAAACCAGACCGTCTATGCCGCTTGCTCCCCGGTTAGCCAGAATGCGGACAGTTTTTGGTGTTGTTTCAAAAAAGGTATCCAAATCACGAACCGGCATGCTATTTCCCACATAAAGGACCGACTGCTCAGGTAGTAAATCCGCAAGTTCGCTAAACAGGCGACCTTCAAACATGGAATCAAACCGTTCCATCTCTTCCTTTATTGCCCTGCGGGTCGCTTGATTGATTCTTTGCCATAATTTGAGCCAATGGTCTCGTTGTTTGCGCTGCTGGACTCCCACTTGATTCAACTTGCGCTGAAGAATTGGAATCAAAGCGTGACATAAAAAATATGGATCGGCGTAAACCATCTCTGTGACCAAGTGATGGGGATCACGCCAGCCTGCTCCTCCATCCACAACCAGGTGGGGGATACCGGCCCAATGTTGGCTGTACAACATGTAAGGCTTGGAGATTGGCATAGCCCCAAAGCGGATAATTCCATCAGGTTTTAATCGTTTAACCACGTCCTCCAGCCGCAAAAATGCATCATAACTGTCTATCACCACAGGCGAAAGACGGCCTGTACTTCTTAAGTTTGACAATGGATCAGCCAGGAGCGGAATTTGTAGTGTCTCGGCCAAGGTGATAAGCTCCTCTAGGCCTTGGTAGTGATCAACAGGGCCGCAAACCATGATGCTCCTGGAGAAGTTTAACAACTGATCGGCCAGTTGGTCCACTTGTTCCTCCTTGAGTTGCCGCCAGCCGTCCATCACTTGAATGGTGGCCCTCTTCTCCTCTGCGATTAAGGGTGAAGGGGCGTCTGAAGGGGTTTTATCAAGCTTCCTATTTTCCTCCAAAACTGTAAAATCAGGCACCAGCGGTTCACGAAATGGAAAGTTAAGATGAACCGGTCCTGCCGGAGCTGTGCAAGAATGGGCGACAGCCCGACTTGCTGTCCTGCAGATATAGTGATGCATGACCGGATGATTTTCAGGTAGCGCTACATCCGTAAACCATTTGACATGTTTGTTGTACAAATTTAGCTGATCAATGGTTTGTGAAGCCCCTACATCCCTCAGTTCATGGGGACGATCTGCTGTAAGGAGAATCAAGGGGACTCGGGCATAGTAGGCCTCCACAACGGCAGGCAAATAATTGGCTGCAGCCGTGCCTGAGGTGCATATTAAAGCAACGGGCCTGCCGCTCATTTTAGCCATGCCCAGAGCAAAAAAGGCGGCTGAACGTTCATCCACATGAATCCACAGCTTGATTTGTTCATGGCGAGCCGCCGTCATGGCAAGGGGAGTTGAGCGGGAACCGGGGCTAACAACCATATGGTGGACCCCGCTCTGATATAGTTCATCCACAAAAATGGCCAGAAAATGGGCCGCATCAGCATTAGTTTTCATTGGATATGGCCTCCCAGGGCAGACAACATGGGCTTCAGTTTAATATTGGTCTCTTCATACTCGGCGAAAGGATCAGATTCGGCCACAATACCGCATCCAGCGTACAAAACCGCTTTATGACCTTTAATCAGACCAGAGCGGATTCCCACTGCAAATTCACCGTTGTTTTGATGATCGATCCAGCCAATGGGAGCAGCATACCAGCCTCTCTCAAATGGTTCAAGATGGCGAATGATTTGCATGGCCTCCTCCTTAGGATAGCCTCCCAGAGCCGGGGTGGGATGAAGTTTTTCTACCAGACTGAGGAGGGAAACATCGGGTTTGAGCACCCCGGTTACCGGTGTGTATAAATGCTGGATTTGGGCCGTTTTTAAAATAACAGGCTCATCCCCTACCTGCAAATGGGCACATTGATCAGCCAGGGCCTCCTTAATCATGCGGACCACATATTCATGTTCTAAACGGTTTTTTTGATCAGCCAATAAGGATTGGCTTAAGGCTCTATCTTGCTCAGGGGTCTCTCCCCTGGCGATTGAACCAGCCAAACAGGTAGAAACAAGAACACTTTCTTTCTTTTTTATTAATTGTTCTGGGGAAGCCCCCATAAAAATTTGATTCCCCCGTTCAATGGCAAATATATAACTGGCTGTCTGCTTTTCAATCAATTTAGATAAAATCGGCTCTGGTTTCAGGGGCTCTTGGCTTATGCCTTCCACCCGTCTTGCTAAGACCACTTTTTCGATGGGACCATTTTTTATCAGTTGAACAGCTTGTCCAACCCTTTCCTGCCACTGATCAAAATCGGCGGTGGCCAACAGCTGAAAGGACGGGGATCGATACTCCTGTTGAACCTCATTTTGGCTCAGTTTGATCAGTTGTTCACCCCAGTAGATGGCATCATATTTCTCGTGGGTCAAATGGGCATCATCGGGCTGCAGATAATAATTAATGGTTAAAAAATGTTGCTCATTGTTTTTTGTATATAATATCTGGGGTAAGACAAACGAAGCTGGCCGATAGGCGCGCCATAACGGATCATCAACGACTGCATCAAAGGAAAATCCCCCCAATAAGAGAGGGCCTGTCCCTATGTTCTCCATCGCATCTGAACAGATAATCGCCTGTTTGCCCAATTCACTCCAGCGGTGCGCAATTTCCTCAAAGCGATTTGGCCGATCAGATTCAATCTTGAAAGCCGTTCCCAATCCAATGAGGATCTGTTCTTGATCAGGCGTTGACCAATATACCCTGGTTCCGCCGTACTTAGGACCAGCAGCAGCAAAAAAAGAGAGGGGATCTAGCGGTGGGATTGGCATCACCTGGCTGACCAGAACGGGTCGATCTGAATTCCGTGCCAACTGCCTCCCCTGCTCAATGAGATCATCCATTTCTAGCTGTTCACGAATCACCGCAGTAACTCCTCTCAGTTTACAACCGTTACTAACTATTCGTTACCTCTATTTATCCTCAGCATACACTTACCGTTCTTTGCTTGTCAACAGAGGTGGGACCTAGGTATTGACAGTCCTTCTTCCCTCTCCTAAACTTGAAGTGAACATAAATCGAGGGTGAATAAAGTGGAACCACAAATTGATTCATCTCAAACGTTGTCTGCTCAAAAAAACAAGCCTTTCCGCTGGCGTGTCTGGTGGCAATTGTTAAGACCCCATACTTTAACCGCATCCATTATTCCGGTCCTGATCGGAACATCATTAACATTGGACATTGGTGCCATTAACGTCCCTTTATTTCTTGCGATGCTGGTTGCATCCATACTGATCCAGACCGCCACCAATATGTTTAATGAATATTATGATTTTAAACGGGGACTGGACACAAAAGAGTCGGTAGGGATTGGAGGGGCTATTGTCCGAGAAGGGATACCCCCAAAAGTCGTCTTTAATTTAGCTGTTATCTGTTTTCTTCTGGCCGTCGTATTGGGGATATATATATGTATGAACAGCAGCTGGTGGGTGGCCGTGATCGGCAGCATCAGTATGGCTGTTGGCTATTTCTATACCGGGGGGCCTTATCCGATCGCCTATACGCCTTACGGCGAGTTGGTTTCTGGCTTATTTATGGGGCCCAATATTATTTTGATCTCCCTCTATATTCAAACGGGTACCTTAACCCCCTATAGTCTTTTGATTTCTGTTCCCATCACCATATTGGTGGCCGCGATTATGCTGGCCAATAACATCAGAGACCTTGAGGGAGATAAAACAGCTGGCAGACGCACCCTGGCTATAATCCTGGGACGAGAAAAGGCTATTTATCTTCTTACAGCTATGTTTGTTCTCACCTATATTTGGACGTTAATCCTGATGATCAGCACTTCATCCCCATGGCTTGCTCTCGTTTTTCTCACCGTACCAACAGCTGTTAAAGCGATCCGTGGTTTTTGGGCCAATACCAAACCCAGCGAAATGATGCCTGCGATGCGATCCACTGCACAATTGCACATGCGCTATGGCATTTTGCTCAGTATTGCCCTGTTTTTATAACGTGTGGAGGTAAACGAATGGAACTGCGCCAGCTTAAATATTTTATTGAAGTGGCCAAGCGGGAACATGTTACCGATGCCGCCGATGCCCTTCATGTGGCACAATCGGCTGTCAGTCGCCAGATCAGCAATTTAGAAAAGGAATTGGGGGCCCCTCTATTTTACCGGGATGGCCGCAACGTTAAACTGACCCCTGTTGGAAAAATTTTTTGGGAACATATTGAATTGGCCATCAAAGAAATCGATAAAGCGGTTCAGGAAGTAAACGAATATCTTAATCCTAAGTCGGGGGTTGTCCGTTTAGGCTTCCCAA
This sequence comes from uncultured Bacillaceae bacterium, assembly GCA_937927935.1. Classification (GTDB taxonomy): domain Bacteria; phylum Bacillota; class Bacilli; order Caldalkalibacillales; family Caldalkalibacillaceae; genus CALFAC01. The sequence goes on along the minus strand of CALFAC010000044.1, from coordinate 667 downwards.
ATAGCTTGGCTGCCAGCACATTGCCCCGGGTCATTGCTTCATTTCGTCGACAGTACCCCGAAATTCGCTTTCAGCTACGCCAAGGCATATTGTCCTCCCTCACCACGGCTGTGCTTAAAGGGGAAATTGATCTTGCCTTTGTCTCCCCCGTCCCAACCGATCATGCCCAATTAAACGGCCATATTCTATTTACGGAAGAAATGGTGGCCCTCTTGCCTGCTGACCATCCTTTAGCCGAGTATGAGGCCTTGCGGCTTGACCAGTTGCACAAGGAAGCATTTATCATGTTTCGCCCTGGATTAACCTTGAGGGAAATTGTGGACGATGCTTGTCAGCAAGCGGGATTTAAGCCTATCGTGGCCTTTGAGGGTGAAGATATCGAAGCGGTTAAAGGATTGGTTTCCGCTGGATTAGGCGTTGCCCTCCTTCCGGAAGTTACCCTTTCTGATCATGTTCCCAGGGAAACGGTGAAACGGCGCATCATGGAGCCGCAAGTCACCCGGACCGTAGGCATTATCACGCCAAAAGATCGGGAGCCGACGCCATCCTCCAAAATTTTTTGCCAGTTTTTACATTCCTATTATGATCATTTATCCCGTTTTCAATATTAAAAAGCCTTCTCTCATTCAGGGAGAAGGCTTTTTTGTACATTGTTTACCGAGAGTCG
>CALFAC010000043.1 GCA_937927935.1 uncultured Bacillaceae bacterium | reverse complement strand
CAAGGGCTTTGGAGTCGCTTCTGTGATGAGGGTAGGAATCAGTTCCACTCTGGCTTGGCCATCCTCATACAATTTCAGCTGGGCAATGGCGCTCTCCCGTGTCCGAGTCCAACCCTGGTCAAAAACAAAGTTGCCGAGACTGTAAAAAATAATGCTATCTTTGTAAATGTCCACAGAGAGAAGAACATGGGGATGATGCCCAATAATCACATCCGCCCCTGCTTCCACCATGGCTTTGGCAAAATCTTTCTGCCGGGCATGTATGTAACTGTCATACTCCAACCCCCAGTGAATATGGACCATCACCAGGTCCGCATTCTGATCCGCTTCATGAATCAATTCGATAAATTGGGTCGGATCAGCGGTCAGCACGCCGGGACGGTAGTCACCCGCCGGAAATTCCCGCGTATAGACGTCGGTAAAACCCAAAGTGGCCACCGTGATGCCATTGATTTCATGATAGGCGATTTGTGCGGCTTCTTCTTTGTTCAAACCGGCGCCAACAAAGTCCAGACCCACCTGTCTAAAGGCATGAACGGTATCCTCCATGCCCCCTTCCAGAAAATCCATGGCGTGATTGTTGGCCAGATTGACTACCGTAAAGTTATGCTTTTTCAACGCTTCCAAGGCATTCAGATCCGAAATTTTTAAATGGATAAATTTATCCGCTTCCTGAAAATCTTCCCTGAGAACCACCGCCTGCTCAAAGTTGCCGGTCACATAGTCTGATGCTTCAAAATAGGGGGCGACGAATCGAAACAGATGATCATAGCCATAGCGCTCCACCACTTCCTGAACATGCCGCCCAAACATTAAATCGCCCACCATGGAAGCGGTAAAGATGGGCTGGTCATCGTTTTCCACTTGTACATCTTCTGCCATGGATTGGCCATCAAACAGTTGGATAAATAAAAATGTTACCACCAGGCCGATAATCACATGGCGCAGGGTGCGTTTTTTTTGCCTTTTGATAAACCGATGATAGCGCTGTACCCATGTGAGCTTGGTTTTCATAGGATCACCTTTAGAAAATGTAATAGACAAACATGATCAGAAATGTTAAGCCGCTGATCAGCAAAGTGCTACCAACGGTGGGGAGAACCCCCTGTTTAAAAATGGCATTGGCAATGAGACCGGGAACAATAACGCCGATCCCTCTAAATTCATGAACTTCAAACGAGACGGCAATGGGATACAGGAAATCAAAAAGGAGCTTTAAGGCTATGCCCACCGCCATCATGGCAGCAAATTTGCGCCGCCCGTATAAAATGGTGATGCGGCCGATACCGTACGTGACGATGAGATAACATAAAAAGCTGATCAGAAGCACCATGGCCAAAAAGACCGGTTGGTCAAAGATCAAAGCCAGATACCCTGGCACAATTAATCCGGCAGGCAAGACACCTGTTTTTTCAGCATAGATCAGACTGAGGACAACACCGATGATTAGAGAGATGTATAAATCGCTACCTAGCAATGGCTTTCACTCCTAACGAATGGTCGTAAATTCTTCAGATGGCTCCTGGGATTTCTCCTGTTCCCAATACTGGCTAACGGAAGCGGCCGCTTCATCCGTGGCCACTTCATTCTGTGCCGTGGTCAGGTGTTGATGCTCTTCATGCAAGGTTTCAAACCACTCTATTAAGGGCTGTCCTGTGCCATGGATATTGCCCACACCGTAGATGACGCGGCCGGCGATTTTATCCTTAATCTGTTCGATCACTTCCTCAGCCGAACAGTCTTCCAAATCAAGCAGCTCTTGTGCCGGAATTTTGCCCTCTTGATAAGCTTGCCGGATGGGATCAATGCTTTGTCCCACCACTACCAAAAACTCTGTTTCAATATGGGGCAATACATCAGCCGCAAACTGTTCCGTTCGATCCACCCGATCTGCCCGACAGTTCATGATCACCATGGTATTTTCTGTCGGATAACCCAGCTCTTTAATCCGCTGCCAAATATTTAACGTGGAAGCGGCGTCGTTGGCCGCAAATCCGTTAACAAAATAACTCTCTTCACCCAAAGGTAAAATCCTGAGCACGCCTGGATCAGGCGGAGCTTTCAGCATTCCCCGTTTGGCCGTCTCCTCATCAATGCCCAAGGCTTGAGCCACCGCCAAAGCAATGGCGGCATTATCCGGAAAACATACATATTTAAACTGACGTAAATACTCCTCCGAAATCTTGCTCCGGTCGGCCACGATCACTTGGGTGCCTCTGGATTCTGCAATCTCCTTGAAATACGAAAGATAAGGCCCTTCCGTCACAATGAGATGACCATTGTAAGGAATGGTGGCGGTAAACGCTTCCGCCACTTCATCCAGGGTGGGCCCCAACACGTCCATGTGATCTTCCAAAACATTTACGATCACACCAATATTGGCTTGTAAAAAATCTTTCTGAAAAGTGATTTGGTAATCAGGATTGACGGCCATGCATTCACTGACTAAAGCTTCAGCTCCCAATTGTGCCGCTTCTTCCACCACCAGTTTTTGCTCCCGAATATTGGGTCCTTCCAATCTGCGGACAATCGGTTTCTCTTCGTCGGTAAACCAATAAATCATCCTTGCCTGGGTTCCTGTGGTTTTACCCACCGCCTTGAGGCCTGCTTCTACTAAAATACCGGTTATTAACCGAGTCACTGTAGATTTGCCTCGCACACCGTTGACACAGATCCTAATGGGAATCGCATCCACATTGCGTTGATGGCGTCTCCTTTCCCAAACGCCCAATCCCAGTAAAAGGATCATAAACACGGACGCAAAAATATACAGCTTCATCGAAGATTCGTCACGCTCCCTTAGTTCATTGCCACAAATCTTGGTTTAACCCAATATTTTCCAATCTCCCAATTCACTACACCTTATTATTCCAGATTTTTTTGGCCAAAGTGAGGGTCAAAACGAAAAACAGGACTGTCGAAGGCCCAAAATGAGCAAGAGGCATCACGGGGAAAAAGAAGACCTAGTCATATGTTCATGAAATCATGCAACTTCAGACGTCATCAGGATGCATCAGCAAGAAAGAAAGACCCAGATCCTATTGCACAAAAGGATGAGTCTTCTGCCTGATGGCCATATGTCATATGACTATAGACACATTATTTGTAATAAACTTTTAATTAAAAATATTACAATGTTAATCCCCTTTGGTTCCTATCGCTTCCTTTTATATCCTACTATTCACCTAAATACAAAAGCTGTCCTTTTGTCTAAAGGACAGCTTTCATGTCGTCGTTTAAGCCATGTATGTCGTTATTTAAACCGGTCGATGACTCAACCTTGTGTGAGCAAGCAAATTTATTACAAAAAAATAAAAGCCCATGCATGGCTTGTTATGGTGCGGGTGGAGGGAGTCGAACCCCCACGCCTTGCGGCGCTAGATCCTAAGTCTAGTGCGTCTGCCAATTCCGCCACACCCGCATTATGAAATAGAGCACTTTGTCATACAAAACAAAGCAACGCTCTACCTGATTGAAATAAGATAAAATGAAAAGAGAGAAAGAAAATGGTGAGCCGTGAAGGATTCGAACCTTCGACCCTCTGATTAAAAGTCAGATGCTCTACCAACTGAGCTAACGGCTCACGACACCAATCAACTTGACAGGCTTATGATAGACCAAAAAGGTCAACATGTCAAATGAAAATTTAATTTCTGGTGCCGGTGAGAGGAGTCGAACCCCCAACCCACTGATTACGATTCAGTTGCTCTGCCAATTGAGCTACACCGGCACATTAAATCAGGGGTAATAAAGATGTTTGAGGGAATAAGATGGTGGAGGGTGACGGGATCGAACCGCCGACCCCTTGCTTGTAAGGCAAGTGCTCTCCCAGCTGAGCTAACCCTCCAATTTCCCTTAATAATTGGGACGAGTGATATATTATCATGCTT
>CALFAC010000042.1 GCA_937927935.1 uncultured Bacillaceae bacterium | reverse complement strand
GCCAGTAAGGTTTCAACGATGGCTTCGCTGGGGGTCATTTTCAGTTTGGTACGCGCGCCGGGTTGGATGTGAGTCATGAGCTATTACCTCCTTATTCCATTTCAATTTTCCCTATTTTCTTTTCATTACCTACATAGTTCAGTTAATACGGAACGCACGGTTTGAACGACAAACTGCAGATCCTCTTCGGTTGAGCTTAAGGGGGGCGCAATAATGAGCACGTTATTAAAACCGGGCACCGTATCACCATTTCGACCGATGATCAATCCTTTTTCTCTACATTTGGCCAAAACCTGATTCATCAAGGTTTCAGAGGCAGGCTCTTTCGTCTTTTTATCTTCAACCAACTCAAGGCCATATAAAAAGCCGATGCCCCGGACATCCCCCACTTTGCTTAAACGCGTCAAGTCATGCAGTTGACTTAAGATTGAATTCCCCAAGCGGGCCACCCGTTCCACGATCCCTTCCCGTTCAATAATTTCAATGTTCTTCAGGGCGACGGCACAGGAAGCGGGATGGCCGCCATAGGTGGAAACATGTCTGAAATGACTGCTTCCATCCTGCCCTTTAAATTTGTCATAGATTTCTGCACGGACTGCAGTGGCTCCCAAAGGCAGATAGCCGCTGGTCAGCCCCTTGGCCATGGTCACGATATCGGGACGTACCCCCTCACTGTGCATAAAGCCAAACATCTTGCCGGTACGGCCAAAGCCGCAGACCACCTCATCCATAATTAGGAGCACATCATGCTTCTTACAAATTTCTGCCACTCGCTGTAAATATCTGGGAGATGGAATAATCACACCTCCACCTGAGATTAACGGCTCCAAAATCACACCAGCTACAGTGTCAGGCCCTTCCCAGGTGATCACTTGATCAATCATGTCTGCCGCCACCTGATCGCAATCCTGCACGTCTTCACCGAACGGGCAGCGATACGCATAAGGAGGCGGAACTTGGATAAACCCGGGGAGCGTTGGCTCATATTTAACCCTGCGATTGGCTTGAGCCGTGGCGCTTAAAGCCCCTAATGTGGTGCCATGATAGGCCCGATAGCGGGAGATAAACTTATACTTGCCGGGCTTGTTGTTTTGAATATGATACTGTCGGGCAATTTTAAAGGCTGTCTCATTGGCTTCCGATCCGCTGTTTGCAAAAAAGGTGACATATGAGCCTTGCAGCAATTCGCTCAGCTTGGCAGACAGTTCAATGGCCGGCACATGACTTTGGGTTAAAGGAAAATAACTTAAGGAAACCATTTGCTCATACGCCACTTGGGCGATTTCGGTGCGGCCATGCCCCAAATTGAGGCACCACAATCCCGAAACGCCATCCATATATTTGCGACCGGTGACATCTTCAAACCAGGCCCCCTCTCCTCGGACGGCAATTATTGGTTGCTGCGTCTCACTGTAACGATACATGGCATGCCAGAGATGTCGGCGATCCTTTTCCACCAACTGTTTATAGTCCACTGAGGACACGGTCCAATCCCTCCATATATAATTGATAAAAAAGGTGTTCAACCAGCGGTCTATCTTTGTCTGCGAGCCATTTTCACCCGTAGTGAATACATATCAGCTCGAAAGCAACCCATCAGATATTCGATCGGTTTTCCTTCGGGATCCTTGATCAGCCGCTCAATGCGCAATACACTGGAACCCTCACTCACGCCTAGAAGTTCCCCTTCTTCCTTGGTGGCACTGCCGGCCGATATGCTTTGATCCGCTTCACTTAAAATAACACCGATATCGTTTTCCAAAATATCGTAAAAAGTAGCGGTGCTTAAATCATACTGAGCAAGTTTCTGGCCAATGGTTAAGGAATAATACTGCTTTTCCACGGCCACAGGTATGTTGTTGGCAAACAATAGGCGGTCAATGTAGTAAAAGGTCTCCTCTTCTAAGAGACTGGCAATGAATGGAGGTGTAGAGCTCTTGCCCTGCCTTATCAGCTTAAAGCGGGGCGTCATCTTCATTTTTCGCACCGTTTCTGTAAAACTGCTTAATTTGCCCAACCATTCCTGTACCGGTTTAATGGAGACAAAGGTTCCTTTGCCTGGCTTTTTGACCAAAATCCCTTCTTTCACCAAAGAGGAGATCGCCGCTCGCACCGTCGCTCGACTGGTGGAAAATTGATCCATCAACTCCCGTTCGCTGGGAATTTTATCGGTATACTGGCGCTCCATAATTTGTTCGCTTAAGATATTTTTGAGCTGGACATGCAAAGGAATTGGGCTGTTTTCATCCAATTTGGGATGCGCCATAGGCCTTCACCTCAATCCAGTGGTGCTAACAGGTTATAATATTAGTACCGCCTACGCTCATCTTATGCCTTCATATTGCAAAAAATTCTCATTTTACTTTTTATATTGATGATTAGTTTGTCTGCTTGCGTAAACTGAAACGCCATACCATCGAAATAAAAAAGAGCAACCTCAACATACATTAAACGTTGAGCTGCTCC
>CALFAC010000041.1 GCA_937927935.1 uncultured Bacillaceae bacterium | reverse complement strand
AGCTAACCCTCCAATTTCCCTTAATAATTGGGACGAGTGATATATTATCATGCTTATTTTCAAAAGTCAAGGCTTTAATTAAACATTTGTTGTTCGTCTGTGATATTGTCATAGTGTAACGCATCAGTGAAAATGTCACATATGAGAGAGGAAAGAGTGACATTGAGCAAAAAAGAATTGATGCGTTACAAAGTGATTTGTCAATGGATGGATGGTCTGATTACAGGAACCGGCGATGTTCCAATGCTAATCTGGGACGGCACTTCTCCCAAGCGTTCATTAGGATTCTCTGATGTTTCCTCAGGGGTTGTGCCCCCTGTTTGCTCAATTGATGATTGCTCTTCTGTTGTTCCAGAAGAGCTACAAGCCACGGCCAATAAGATCACGAGCAATCCAATTACACACATAAACCCCCTTAATCCTAAACTACGCCACCGCATGGACTCACCTCATTTTATTCAATTTAGCCAAACCTCAATCTTTTACAGACCAACGTTTACCTTCCAAACCAGGGGCCAATACCTCGTTGGGTACCCGCATTTCAAAGATGGATTCAACACTGGTGTAATCGTAATAGCCCATACGCGCTAAGGGACGAATTTTCAAAATGTCAATTTTTCCTTCCGGAGTGATATACTCATCCTTGATATGAATCAGTAACACTTTCCCAATGATCAAATTAATGGCATCCAATCCATGGCATGGGATCCGTACCGTTTGAACATATTGACACTCAAGTTGGATGGGAGATTGGGCCACTCGGTAGGGTTTAACGCGAATGGATGGTGCCTTTTCAAGACCAGCCACCTCAAACTCATCCACATCCGGAGGATAAGGGGCCGAAGTGATATTAACCGCTTCCCTGCTCGGCCTATCACCAAGCACCTTGCGCCGCTTAGAAAAAGACAACAGAGTGGAAGGGTATGGATTAAACGTTTATTATACTCCGGGTGGACAACGGAGATATCTATATAATGAATTGGAACATGCTTATCAAAAATGGGGCACATTTGGCACCATCGGTTTTGGAAAAAAACCATGTGTGATTATACGCGATCTTATTCGCTATTTTACAGACCCCTCCTCCGTTGCTGCTTATCCCTTAGAAGAAACCATTGAGCACACCCAAACTTTGTTGGATCACGCCAAAGAGCACCAGATCCCTGTCATCTTTGTGGCCAAATATTATGATCCAAATAATGAAGCTTCACAATTGTGGGCCAAAAAGATAAGCACCACACAGATGTTAACCCGGCAATCGATTTGGTGCCAAATGGATGAGCGCATAGCGGATTATCCATTTCATCGGGTGATCTACACCCCTTATTTGTCTCCTTTTTTCCGAACCAATTTGGATCAAACTTTAAATGAGTTAGGAGTGGATACCGTTATTGTTGCGGGAAATAGTGCCAGTGGAACCATTCGTATGACCGTGATTGAGGCATTGCAATATGGATTACGTCCTATTATCCCCAAGGAAGCTGTAGGCGACAGAACCAAAGCGAACAAACAAAATGCCTTATTGGAAATCAGCGCCAAATATGCAGACGTGCTTCCCCTTGAATCGGTGCTCCACTATTTTCAAACATATGAAAACAAGCTGCATCGATAAGAGAGGCGGCTCCAGACTGATGACCAACGCCTATGATTAAGTTAAAAGGAGAATTTCAAAAAAAGCCTGTAGACCTGCTCCTTTTTGGAGCTTTTGTCTACAGGCTGAAGCATCCTTACCTTGTTAAGGTAAGGATGCTCTATCATTTAATTCAGTACCTGTCAATAACACCTTGCTACCTATCATAAGGGTAAACAGAGGTGTGGTGGAAGATTTGATCAGTTAAGTTAACCAAACAAAGTAGGCCACAAAGACAACAAACAGGAAATACATGATGGGATGCACATCTTTGTACTCACCCTTAAACACTTTGGTTAAGGGATACAAAATAAATCCAAGGGCAATCCCGGTGGCAATGCTGTAAGTCAAAGGCATGGTGACCACCGTCACAAAAGCGGGAATGGCATACTCCAGCTTGTTCCACTCAATGGAACCTAACGAAGAGGCCATCAGCACCCCTACAATGATGAGGGCAGGTGACGTTAACCCCTCAAGTTCCAAAAAGACCTCCAGCAGCGGCGAGAAGAAGAGGGCCAAAATAAAGAGCAGGGCCACCACAATGGAGGTAAATCCGGTTCGTCCTCCGGCTGCCACACCGGCGGAAGATTCGATATAGGCCGTAGTGGTGGATGTGCCCAGGACGGCACCGCCCACAATGGCCAGTGAATCGGCCGCCAAAGCCCGTCCAATTCTAGGCAGTTTATTATCTTTTAACAGACCGGCTTGATTGGCCACTGCCATCAGCGTTCCCGCTGTATCAAAAAAGCTGACAAACAGGAAAGTGAAAATCACGACTAACACATCAGGTGTCCAAATATCTTTCAGGTGAATGACGGCCTGTCCGAATACAGGAGCAATACTAGGCACGCCGGACACAATGGAACTGGGGACACTGACGATACCAAAGATCATGCCCAGTACCGCGGTAATAATCATGCCGTAGAAAATACCGCCTTTAATATTCCTCACCATGAAGAAGGCCGTAATAATAACCCCGACAATCACCAGCAGCACAGCGGGATCATGCAGATTTCCTAAGGTGACAAAGGTGGCTTCATCAGGAACAATAATGCCGGCGTTTTTCAAACCAATAAAAGCGATAAACAGACCAATCCCTGCTCCCGTGGCCAGCTTCAACTGCATGGGAATGGCGTTAATGATGATTTCTCTCAATTTGGTCACAGTTAAAATAAAGAATATGATACCGGAAACCAACACACCGGCCAATGCCGTTTGCCAAGGAATCCCCATCCCCAACACCACGGTAAAGGTAAAGAAGGCATTTAACCCCATGCCAGGCGCAAGAGCAATGGGATACTTGGCCAGCAAAGCCATCAGAACGCTTCCCAGCGCAGCAGCCAAGGCGGTAGCCACGTAAACGGCCCCCGGATCCATGCCTGCTTGGGCCAGAATACCGCTGTTGACAAACAGGATATAGGCCATGGCTAGAAAGGTGGTAATACCGGCCAGAATCTCCTTGCGGTAAGTGGTACCGTGTTTTTCAAACTCAAAAAAGCGATCCATGAACTGTATGGTCCTCCTTCACAATGGGCGGTTTAACTTTTAGAATGCCCATTGCCATCAATATTTACTAACAACATTATTAGTTTAGAAGAGATCCTGGCCCCTTGTCAATGGAAAAGACGAACATTTTTGCGCAATGGTTTAAATATAGTTCGTGATTTATACCTTTCCAGCCCCTAAAAACGGTTTTTTCTTTCAACTTCATTCCCACTCTATGGTCGCCGGAGGCTTGGAGCTAATATCGTACACCACCCGGTTGACACCGGCCACCTCCGTGCAGATCCGCCGGGAGATTGTGTCCAGAACTTCGTAGGGAATGCGGGCCCACTCCGCTGATATGCCATCAATGGAGTGAACGGCTCGAATGCCCACCGTATAATCGTAGGTTCGCCGGTCTCCCGTTGTTCCCACCGAACGGATATTGGGCAGGATGGCAAAATACTGCCAAATGCTTCGCTCCAGGCCGGCTTTTCTAATCTCCTCCCGTAAAATGGCATCCGCCTGGCGCACAATGGACAGTTTCTCTTCCGTCACCTCTCCCAAAACCCGAATGGCCAGACCGGGCCCGGGAAACGGCTGCCGCCAGACAATTTCAGCCGGCAGTCCCAATTTTTCCCCCACTTTTCGTACCTCATCCTTAAAGAGAGGACGTAGAGGCTCAATCAATTCAAACTTCATCTGTTCCGGCAACCCGCCCACATTGTGATGGGATTTGATAGTTTGGCCGGTGCCGGTACTGCTTTCCACAATGTCGGTGTACAAGGTTCCCTGGGCTAAAAAGTGAACATCGTCCAGCTTGGAGGCCTCTTCTTCAAACACATAGATAAACTCATGGCCAATGATTTTCCGTTTCTCCTCCGGATCCGTCACGCCTTTTAACTTGTCTAAAAAGCGCCGGCTGGCATCCACTTTGACCACATTGATGGCAAATTTATTCTGAAAGGTATCCATCACGCTCTCTGCTTCTCCCAGCCGAAGCAGGCCATGATCCACAAACATACAGACCAATTGGTCCCCAATGGCCCGGTGCACCAAAGCAGCCACCACCGAAGAGTCAACACCGCCGCTTAAAGCGCATAGCACCCGCCTGGTGCCCACTTTTTCCCTGATCGCCTCAATCGCCTGTTCAATAAATGCATCCACACTCCAGGTTCCCTGACAGCGGCACACTTGAAACAGGAAGCTGCGCAACATGTCCTTCCCGGCCGGCGTTTGCTCCACTTCTGGGTGAAACTGAAGGGCGTACATACGTTTATGCACATCTTCAAGTGCCACCACTAAACCGGCGCTATCTTCTGCCTTCACCTCAAAGTTGGCCGGAACTTGGCGCACCACCTGAACAGGCCGCAGCCACACGGT
>CALFAC010000040.1 GCA_937927935.1 uncultured Bacillaceae bacterium | reverse complement strand
ACCAGGCCGGGGCTTAAAATATTGGTTGGCTCCAGTCCCGGTATAAACCGTTGCAACAGTGGCGTCACAAAGGTAAAGGCAAAAAATCCGTAAACAATGGTGGGAATACCGGCCAGCACTTCTAAAATGGGTTTGAGTACCCGCCTTGCTCGATTGGAAGCATATTCACTTAAGTAAATAGCAGCCATTAATCCAATGGGAATGGCCACCATCATGGCGATGGCAGACGAGAGAACCGTTCCAGTCATCAATGGCAGCACGCCGTACTGCGCATCGTCCCCCAACGGTTTCAATTGAGTGCCTGTTAAAAACTTTAACAGGGGAACCTCTTTGAAAAAGGCAACAGCATTGGAAAGGAGTGTATACAGAATGCCGATGGTGGTAAGTACGGAAATTGCTGCAATCATAAAAAGCAGATAAGGCATGAAGCGTTCAATCCAGGTTGAAAGTTTAAATGTTCGCCTGTTTTGTTCGATCAACTGCCTTACATCACCATGAGCACCTTTAACCATCGCTTTATTCACTTGGCCAACACCCCCTTTTTCCTTTCTATAAACAACAGGGGCAAGAAAGATGAACAAGCATGCTCATCTTTCTTGCTATGGATGGTGGGACAGAAGAACCAACACCTTATTGCAAAGCTTCCAATTCAGTTACCATCTGACTGATCTCCTCATCACTTAAAGGAGCAAAGCCAGTCTCCGCTGCCACTTGGGCGGAATATTGAATCGTGTAGATGGCAAAGTCTAAAACTTGTGGTTTTTCCTTGGCATGGTTCACATTGAGATAGGTAAATACCGGCCGGGTAAAGGGAGCATAAGCTCCGTCTTCAGCGATTGTTTCCAACGTGGGTTCAACGGGTCCATCTCCAAAATCAATCTTCACCGCTTTCAGCTTGTCTTTGTTATTGGCATAGTAGCCATAGCCAAAGAAACCGATGGCATATTTATCTTTTGAGACAAGGTCCACTAAAGTAGAGTATTCCTGCTGCAAATTAATTCCTTCCGCCAAATCTTGCTCATTGAGAATCACTTCCCAGAAAAACTCGTAGGTGCCATGGTTTTCATTGGGACCATATCGGTTAATGGGTTCATCGGGAAATTCGGGACGAACATCAGACCACTTCTCGTAACCCCGTTCAGCCAAAAATATATCGATCACTTCTTGTTCAGTTAACTCAGTCGCCCAATCGTTTTCCGGATGGATCACAATGGTGAGTCCATCCAGGGCCACTTTCAGTTCTTTCACTTCAATACCCAGCTCTTCAGCCTGGGCCGCTTCCTCCGCTTTAATTTGGCGGGAAGCATCATTAAAATCCGTTCCCTTTTCCACCAAGAACTTTTGAAAACCGGCACTGGTCCCGGACCGTCCCACTTCAACAGACACATCAGGATGCTCACCCATGTAATTTTCAGCCATCACGGCCATAAAGGGGTAAACCGTACCGGAGCCGTCTATCACCACAGAGCCCGATAGCTCTTTCTCAGCGGATCCTCCTTGTTCCGATTCATTAGCAGTGGGTTGATCCTGTGTGCCCCCATCTGCTGATCCACAAGCCGCAAGAGTTACCATGGTGATGAGGCTTAAAAATATGGCCATACCTTGTAATAATCGGTTCATCCTAATCCCCCTCAAAGATTATCCATCATTGCTTTCCCCTCTCATCATACAGGCCATTTATTAAGCCAGTGTGTAGGTCATGTTAAGAAATTGTAAAGATGCCAATAAAAAAGAGAGCCTCATGAACAGGCTCTCTAGTGGAGTGCACAATGACCGGCTGACCACTGGTGTTACTCAGCATGGTCCAAACCATCATTCTTCTCCTGTTGATTAAAATAGGCGCTTAATATCTCTTTGGCAATGCGCTGGGCAGCGGACTGGGTTTGAGATTGTCCCCTTTGGGAAAAGGGAACCAGTGAAGCAAAAGCGATCTGGGGATCATCAGCGGGAGCATAACCCACCAGCAAGGTGTGGTTCCAGATCTCCCCATTTTTTATCACCTGGGCAGTCCCTGTTTTGGCCGCCACTTTGACAGGAAAACTGCCAAAGGTGGAGTGGGCAGTCCCTCCCGGGGAGGTGACCTCTTCCATCCCCCTTTGAACCAGGCGCAGATGTTCTTCACTCATGGAAACTCGATTTAACACTGTAGGCTCCTGCTGCCAGACCAGTTTACCGATACCCTCTTCATCCGCTGTCCCTTGCCGAATCTCTTTTACCAGATAGAGCTTCATCCGGTATCCGTCATTGGCAATGGTGGCCACATACTGGGCCAACTGAAGGGGCGTATATTCATCCAACTGGCCAAAGGTGAGCTGGGCCAAATAGCCGGGGTAATGATAAGCCGCTTCATCATGAATGCGCCCTCTTGATTCGCCTGGCAAATCAATGCCTGTGGGTACCCCCAGACCAAATTGGGCATAATGGTTGCGCAAAATGGTTTGGGCTTTTCGCGAATCACTTAAGGAGTAGCTTCCGGCCAGTTTCGTGCCAATGTTGATCATAAAAATGTTGGAAGAGTATTTTAAGGCACGGACAGGATCGACACTGCCCAAAGCTTTCCAAGATCTAAAGGTTTGCCCGCCAATGGTGATAGGCCGGTCCAAAATGGTGGTGTATCTGGAAATCACCCCTTCATCTAACCCGGCCAGTACAGTGGCCATTTTAACGGTAGATCCTGGATAGTAAGCCCCAACCCGGTAGGTAAACACATTGTTGGACATGCCCAGTACTTCCCCGGTTTTGGGGTTGACCGCCACAAAAAAAGGATGGCTGTCGGGCCGTTTTGGATCAATATTGGGGTTTGTTCTGATTTCCTGTTCGATGGTTTTTTCAATCGCCTGTTGCAGCTCTACATCGATAGTCAAAACCAGGTCATTGCCTCTTCGACCGGGGATCTCTTCCGGCTGTCCCACAATGCGTTGCCCTCGATCCACGGTGATGACGCTTTCAGAAGGGACCCCCCTCAGCTGCTCTTCATACTGGCTTTCCAGACCGGAACGGCCAACCAACTCATTTAAACGATAGCCTCGGGCTAAGTAATAATCGCTGTTCTCTGCCGTAATGGGACCCACACTGCCCAAAAATGAATCAAACAAATCATCATAGATATACTTTCGGTTCCAATCCACTATAATATCCACACCCGGCAGCTGATCAAGGTGTTCAGCCACCCGGGCCATCTCTTCCGGCGTTAAATTTGTTTTGATGCGTTGCGGGGTAAGGTAGATCCCTTTATCCATTTCCGCCAAGATTTGATCGGCATCCATTTCTATGAGCGATGCCAGCTTCTGGGCAATCTGATCGTGTTGATCATCCAATTCCCGCTGTCGCGTAAAGGTGACGGTGTACGTATGTTCATTGGTGACCAATTCACGATAGTTTCGATCATAAAAATAACCGCGAGGGGCCGTTCCTTCTATGGTTCTCTGCGTGTTGCGCTGCGTTTGGGTAATGTATTCTTCCCCATTCACAATTTGAACCACACCTAAGCGGAAAATAAGGATTGAAAAAAGGATAAAGGTGAAAAGAAATAAGAGATTTAGGCGGACAAAGAGCTTGCGCTCCTGTTGATCATTATTTTCCATTTACATCCCCTCGTTTTCCTCAAAACGAGAAATATCCTTATTGGCCCCGACCACAACCAGTATATCCCCTTCACGAATCACATCTTCTGCCTGGGGGGAAATATTTAAACCCTCGTCCGATTTAATGGCCAATATGTTCACACCATATTTAGCTCTAATATTAAGCTCTAAAAGTGATTTGCCAATCATTCTGTTTGTCGCTTTAATTTCAATCAAACTATGATCAGGAGACAATTCTATCAGATCCATCACGTTTTTGGAGAGAAGTTGATGAACCAAACGCACGCCCATATCCCGCTCAGGATGCACAATTTTGTCGGCCCCAATCTTGGCCAATACTTTTTCATGGTGATCATTGATTGCTTTGGCCGTCACAAAGGGTACGTTCATCTCTTTTAAAATTAACGTAGTCAAAATGCTGGCCTGAATATCATCCCCAATGGCCACAATCACATGATCCATGTTGCGGATCCCCACTTCTTTCAGGGCCTGTTCGTCCGTGGAATCCAGCTGCACGGCTTGAGTGACCAGATCGGCAAACTCATTCACTTTGCTCTCTTTGATATCAATGGCCAACACATCATGGCCCAGCTCAATTAACGTTTTACAAATGCTGCCACCAAAACGGCCTAAACCTATAACGGCAACCTGCAGCTTCATACTATCGCTCCTTTACACACACCTATTGTACTTGAACACCACTGTCGTGCCAACAAGAACTTATTTGGACAGACGAATATGACGAATAAACAAGTAAAGGAGAAGCTGCACATGGCCAATACAGAGTATGAAATAGGGAAAAATCCGCTCAGGATCCCAAATAAAAACGCCTACAAGAAACAGCAAAACACTGATTAAGCGGCCACCATTTAGAAACAGCTCCCGGGCCACAATATATTCAATTCTCCATTTGGAAACGTCTTTACTGCGTCCAATCACATCGAAGGATAAGGAAAGAAAAGGGACGATCATCAGGGGGTAGGCGACAGATATGATTACACCATACACCATTAATCGGAAAAAGTTCATCTCAAAAGCGATCACCCACACCCCTGCGGCCAGAAGTAAAGCGGAGAGAAGAATCACCTTGTTCCGCTTTTGAGGTGAAACAATTCGTCCTGCCACATAGTAAAAAATAAGGGAAATGCCCGACGTGACCAGGCCAAACAAGCCTAAAGCCAATTCCGACTGCGTCGCCTCAAACACCCAGATCATGATTAAAAAAAGAAAGGATCCTTCCCGTAACCCCTGGATAAAACAGGCCATCAAAATGGACCGCCAGCCGGAGGCCAGCTGGTTCCATTTCAAGACTGCTCCCAATTTAAACAGTCCTGTTGCAGCTCGGCGCTTCAGCAGAAAACTTAAGATGACGGCTAACACAAAGAAAAGCAGGGCAAGAAGAAAAATAATGGTGTACCCTTTTCCACCTGTTAAACGGCTGATCAACCAGCCGGCAAAAAAAGGGCCGATCATGCCGGCTAAGGAAGTAAGCAAGCCAAAAAAGCCATTAAAGATATCTCGGGTTTCGGGATCGGTCACCTCAAAAGTTAAAACGTTAAAGGCAAGCCAGTATTGTCCCAAGCCAATCCCCATCAAAGCGCCTAACAAAGGGGCCCATTGATTGGCCTGCTGGCCGACCAAGAGCACAAAGCCATAAAAAATGGAAAGGACGATCACGCCACTCCTTAAAACGATCACCCGATCAACCTGCTTCGCCCAGCGGCCAGCCAAAATGATAACCCCCTGTTGGGCGAGGTAAATAAACAGATTAAATAAAGCGATGGTTATATAGCTACTCTTTTGTTTCCACAAGTAAATATTGACAAAGGTGTTGGAAAGGGCCACGCTTAACGCGTAAAGCCCTCCAATCACCAACAAAAGTACTAAATCTCGACTTAGTTTTGTGTCCCCAAAAAGCAAACGATAAAAATGATGCCCTTTATGCACCTTGTTCCAATGTTGCCATATGCCTGTACGATGCATAGGAAGTCCCTTTCATGCTTAAACTCTAATTTAGTTTGCCATAGGGACTTCCCTTTTATCCCCGCCTCACAACCTTTTCCCCTCACCTTTGGAGTTAATCCAGAGCAAAGACGATTTTGCCAAATTGCTCACCATGATCCAGCCTTTGAAAAGCTTCCTCATAATCATCTAATGGATATTGACGATCAATGACAGGACGGATCTGATGTTTTTCCACAAAGGCTAACATTTCCTGAAACTCCTCACCACTGCCCATGGTGGAACCTAGCAAGTTATATTGGCCGTAAAAAAAGGCGCGTAAATCAAGCTGGGTGATATCGCCTGTGGTGGCGCCAAAGGTGACCATTGTTCCCCCCGGCTTTAATACCGACAGGGATTTGTTAAAGGTGGCTTGTCCCACACTTTCGATCACCACATCCACTTGTTCACCTTTTAAAGCCAGAAGCCAGTCTTCCTCACTATCAAGGGCCAAGTCCGCCCCTAGATCGATAGCCTTCTTGCGCTTGTCTTCATAGCGGGAAGTCACCACCACTCGAGCTCCCACCGCTTTGGCCATTTGCAGAATAAAGGTGGCCACGCCGCTACCGATCCCAGGTAAAAACAAGGTTTGATTCGGTTTAATGTTGGCTCGCGTAAAAGTGGCCCTGTAGGCGGTTAAGGCGGCCAGAGCTAAAGCGCCCGCCTCTTCCCATGACAGATAAGCTGGTTTGGGGGCAACGTTTGCGGCAGGAACCACAACATAAGGGGCAAAGGTGCCATGTTCTGGAAAGCCAAGAATCTGGTATCCAGGGGGAGGTGCGGGGCTCTTTTTTTCCCAACCGAGCCCTGGATTGATGATCACTTCTTCTCCTATTTTCACTTGATCAACGCCTGGCCCTACCGCTTCCACCACACCGGCCCCGTCTGAACCTAAGATAACAGGGGGAGCATCCGCTTTGTGGCGAAACAGCGTCCAAATATCCCGGTGATTTAAACCGGCCGTTTTTAGGCGCACTTTCACCTGCCCCTCTTGAGGCACAGGTTCATCCATCTCCATCAACTTTAACCCGTTCCATCCGTCCCCATGATGTACGATGGCTTTCATGATGTACCTCCATATCCCTCTGGTTTTAATTTAGAAAAAAACCTGAGGATAATCCTCAGGTTGAATTTCTAATTTATCACGCTTATTTTGCTGCTTCGTAACGCTTGGCCACTTCGTCCCAGTTGATAACATTAAAGAAGGCATTAACATAGTCGGGACGTTTGTTTTGATACTTCAGGTAGTAAGCATGCTCCCAAACGTCAATACCCAAAATGGGGGTTTTCCCTTCCATCAGTGGGCTGTCTTGATTGGGTGTGCTCATGATTTCCAATTGACCGTTATTAACCACTAACCAAGCCCAGCCACTGCCAAAACGGCCAAGGGCTGCTTGGGTAAATTTCTCTTTAAATTGTTCAAAGCTGCCAAAGGTGGAATTGATGGCTTCAGCAAGTGCACCGCTGGGCTGACCACCACCATTGGGGCTCATAATTTGCCAGAACAGGGTGTGGTTGGCATGGCCGCCACCGTTATTACGGACAGCCGTGCGGATGCTTTCCGGTACAGCGTTTAAATCACTGATCAACTCTTCAACGCTTTTCTCAGCCAGTTCAGGATGCCCTTCCAAAGCAGCATTTAAATTGTTGACATAGGTTTGATGATGACGCCCATGATGAATTTCCATGGTTAACGCATCAATGTGGGGCTCCAGCGCATCCTTCGGATAGGGCAATGCAGGCAGCTCATGTTTAGCCATCTTTAACATCCTCCTTTAAAAATTTAATAAACGGTGGATAAAGCAGGCATTCCCGCTTTACCAACATTATGGCGCATAATTTACTGTCCAAACCTTATTATACCTTAGTTGGATTCACTTTCCAAACAAAAAGCCTTACCCTTCCTGATCTTGATCATTCAGGGGAATCACTGTAATGTGGGTTCCGCTCACCTTGACCACTTTAAGGGGCGTCCCTTTTTTAACCCACATACCTTGGGTGGTGGCACTATACGTCTTGCCCTCAATCAGAATGGTCCCCGTGGGTCTGAAATCGGTTTGGGCCACTCCCTCTTTACCGACCAGCACTTTGTAAGCTTCATTTAATACCGTATACCCCTTTTCAGTGGTAAGGGCATCTTTAAGCGCCAATTTGCTCCACACTTGCCGCCGCGGGATAAATTTAGGAAAAAGAAGGGCTAGTCCCGCTCCACATAAAAAAGCTACGCCAATCCCCACTCCATACAAAATGGAAGGGGAAGGCCAAGCCAGGGCCACTAACATGGCGATCAGGCCGATAATGGCTAACGTTCCGTCCCCCACCAGCTTTCCATCCACAATCAGTAAAATGATCCCCAGGGCAAAGAGGACCGCCATCCAAAGCAACTGGCCTTCCTTAGTATGGGCTGCAAAGTAGAGGGCTATAGCCCCTAATCCCAATGCGCCTAAGATGAGCCGCCCTTTGACCAACACTTCTGCAAAGAGCAGCATGGTTCCAATTAAAACGATAAGAAAACCGCCCATCGGGAAGCTAATAAACCGCTCCCAAACCGTTAGCACTTCAATCCCCTCGTTCCCCCTTCATGCTCTCTAGGTTCCTACCTCTTACTAATTTGAGATGGATGATTTACTGCTTTGTCGAGACCCGTTTCCCCACTTTTCTCGGTCGCCCTGTTCCAGTTTCGCCTGATCCACTTCCATAATAATGGGGATAATCATGGGACGCCGCTGAATCTTTTTATAGATGAAGGGCGCAATATCCTCTATAATCTGGGTTTTGATGTTGGACCAGCTTTTCACCTTGTTGTTAAGCAACTGTTCCACCAGTTTTTTGACTCTGGCTTCCGTCTCAGCGATGAGATCAGTGGATTCCCGCACAAAAATAAAGCCTCTGGAGATGACGTCAGGGCCAGCCAACAACTTAAACTGTTTCATATCGATGGTCATCACTATAATGATTAAGCCATCATCAGACAGCTTTACCCGATCCCTTAAAACGATATTGCCTACATCGCCGATTCCATGACCATCCACCAGAATAGTTTCAATGGGAATCCTTTCGCCTATATATGCTTCTTGTTGGTTAACGTAGAGCACATCTCCATTATCCATCACAAAACAGTTGTTTTCCTTAACCCCCATTTGAATGGCCAACTCTTTATGCTTGGCCAGCATGCGATATTCACCGTGAATGGGAATAAAATAACGTGGCTTTAAAAACTTTAACATCAGCTTCATATCTTCCTGGCTACCATGGCCTGAGGCGTGAATTTCAAATTGGTCCCCATAAATCACATCGGCCCCTGCTTTAAAGAGCTGATCAATGATGCGATTGACGCTTAAAGTATTGCCGGGGATGGGGGACGAGGAGAAGACCACCGTGTCGCCAGGAATGAGCTGTATTTGACGATGTTGCCCTCGAGCGATGCGAGCCAACACAGCCATGGATTCACCCTGGCTTCCTGTGCAGACAATCACCACTTCATGCTGAGGCAGGCGCTGCACCTGATCAGGATCAATCAGCGTGCCTTTGGGCACCTTTATATAGCCCAAATCCTGACCAATCTGGAACACCTTCTCCATGCTGCGGCCAAATACCGCAATTTTGCGCCGGCTGGCCACCGCGGCATCCACCACTTGCTGCAAGCGAAACACATTGGAAGCAAAGGTAGCAAATAAGATGCGTCCTGGTGCCCGCTGAAAAATATCAAAGATGCTATCGCCCACTTTTTGTTCTGAGCCTGTGTAACCTTCCCGCTCGCTATTGGTGCTGTCGGCCAGTAAACAGAGCACGCCTTTACGCCCAATTTTGGCCAGGGTGGAATAATCGGTTTTAGGACCAACAGGGGTAAAATCAAATTTAAAGTCTCCTGTATGAACAATGGTCCCTTCTGGAGTATCCACCACGATACCAATAGAATCGGGGATGCTGTGATTGGTTCTAAAACAGGAAACGGTAAAATGTTTAAATTTAACCTGGTCTCGACTGGAAAAGGGAATCAGCTGGCTTTCCCTAAGCAGCCCTGCCTCTTCCAGCTTCGCTTTAACTAAACTTAAAGTGAGCCGTTCTCCGTACAGCGGAACATTAATCTGCTTTAAGACATAGGGCAGACTGCCAATGTGATCTTCATGTCCGTGGGTCAGGAAGATCCCTTTTACTTTCCGACGGTTTTCAACCAAATACGTAACGTCCGGGATGATATAGTCGATGCCAGGCATATCATCTTCCGGAAATTTAAGCCCGGCGTCGATCACCACAATTTCATCCTCATATTCGATCACATACATGTTTTTTCCGATCTCGTCCAGCCCGCCCAGAGCCATTATTTTAACGTGTCTTTTTTTCACATTCTCAACTCCATCTATTCACATAATCGCTCAATCATATTTTTTCCTATTATAGCTTAAAGCCTTCCTGATTTGTAGCTATTTCCACCTTAGCCTATCTTTTCACAGGGCGCTCACACATCGTCCGCTTTAGTCATACTAGTAAAAAGAAACCTGGTGAAGGGAGGTTTTCGAATGATTGGACATCATCGGACAAGTGGACATCGCTATTGGCTATCACCAACAGGCAAGCCGATCGGCTTTTTGATGCAAAATGCGCCTCGACCGCAAGGAGCGCCTCAGCCCCCTATAAACCCAGGACCACCAGGCCCCTTCGGCCCGCCACCATGGCAGGGAGGCCCCCTTCCGCCCCCAGGAGCTTCTATTTCACCCCCGCCCTCGGGGATGCCCTTTGCCAATGCACCAGCTCCGGGGAATTCTCCAATGGGATTGCAAAACATGCTCCAAAATTTAACCAATGGATTAAGTGCTCTTGATTTGCCGGGGTTGATCAGTAACGCCCAAAAATGGATGGGCATGTTTAATCAATTGGGATCGGTACTGAAACAAGCCGCTCCTCTGTTACAGTTAATACAGGGTTTAAGCGCCGGCTTGAGCGATAGCGATGATGAATTTCTGTCGGACTTAAATGATGAGGAGAAACCAAAAAAGCAGAAACGCACCAAACGGAAAAAAAGGCGATCAAAGGGGAAAGCATCGGCCAAAAAGCGTTCCCCCAAGCTGCGGGTGTCTTAATATGATTGGTTCTTGGGCTAACGTGGCATACACTATAAGTTATGCCACGTAATTTTTAATTGGCACACAATCCCCACAAACACTATGGCTAAATCGATACCTATATTATACTAGAATCGTAGTGCTATCTTTGTCTTAAGTGGAGGAACAGGCATCATGAAGGAAATGTGGATGGAAGCGCTGGGGAAAAAACTGAACAGAGTGATCAACCAGTATAAATATCCGCCCCTTAACTCCAATATCGTTACACCTGAGATTTGTGCCGAATGGCGCACAATTTTATCCGGACTCCCCCAAAACGACGAGTCTCTGAAACAGCTGATCACGCAGCGTTTATTAAAAAGCACAATTGAAGAAATTGAAGACGGCGATGACCATCTTATCTTTTCCCTCTCTATGTTACATAAGGGGGAGCGCTACCTGGTCCAGTTACAGCTAAAAAATTTAACTTGGAATATTAAGTCCATTCAGTTTGTGGAGCAGGTTAAAAAGAGTCCTCTTATTTGGGCCTCCTGGATATTACTCGCCTTTATCCTGATCCTTTCCGCAAGTTTACTATTTGGGAAATGGTTACATCGTTCTTCTGAACAAGCAGGGGTAGAAGAAACAGGACAAAATGAAGAGGCAGGATCATCACTGGCCACCTGGGCCGATGATTTTACCGCCCATTTGGAAGAAATTGAAGCTGTCGCAAAGGCAAACGGTTATATTTTAATCAGTGAAAAAGAGTTTGAAAAGGCCGTGCAGGATCAGGTACAAGCAAAGGGGCTTCAACCCAGCTCGGAGGAAGGGGAGGCTAAGGGTAGCCCATCGAAAGAGGAAGCTGCTTCATCGGGCAGCGCTGAACCCTCCAGCAAGCCCGTCAAAATAACGATTGAATCAGGCGCAACAACAGGAGAAGTTGTTCAATTGCTTGCCGAACATAATCTGGTCAGAAGTGAGAAGGAAGCCCTTCAGTTATTAAGAAACCTTAAACTTGAGCATCGGATCCGGGCTGGAACCTACACCATTCCAGGTGATGCCACCTATATGGAAATCTTTAACATCATTACCCATTAGCCCCCTGTTTTAATCATCAGTGCCTTTTATAATTGGAGAAAGCATCTACCGTTCCTTCCCGATAGGAATCTAACGCTTGCTCGTGAGTGTGGTGCATGCCTTCTTGAAACATCTTGACTTGACTGTCATCGTCACCAAATTGTTCTGATTGAAACTGATACCCGTTTTGAGCCGTAAAGGGGAAGGCTGCTAACAACGCCTGATTATTGTAATGCTGCTGGGCATTTTCACCCTGTTTGTCTTCCCTGTTCTTCTTGTCTGTCATGTTTAACATCCTTTCAGATATATTTATTTGCCCTTAGTCTGTCCCAATACCTCCCCCTTTTATCAAACCGGCTTTTGTATCATCTGTGATAAAAAGACGCCTGGCTAAAACTAACCAGGCGTCTTTTTATATGCTATACGGTTAATCGTTTTAACACCCATTTTTTTATGCCGAATACCTCTTTATTATTTAAACTTATTTAAGCATATGAATGGGCAGTCCCAAAGCCACATCGGCCGCTTCCATCGTCATCTCCCCTAAAGTGGGATGGGCATGGATGGTGAGTGCCACATCCTCTAAGGTGGCCCCCATCTCAATGGCTAAGGCCAGCTCCGCAATTAAGTTAGAGGCTTCACTGCCGATAATTTGGGCGCCTAAGATAACACCATTCTCTTTATTGGCCACCACTTTGACAAATCCATCGGTGCTGTTGAGAGAAAGCGCTCTGCCATTGGCTGCATAGGGAAATTTACCGGCAGCCACTTCGTAGCCCTTTTCTTTGGCTTCAGCTTCCGTCAAGCCCACAGTAGCCACTTCAGGATCAGAAAAGACGACGGAGGGGATCACTTTATAGTCAACAGCGCTGGCTTGGCCCGCAATCACTTCAGCAGCCACTTTACCCTCATAAGAGGCTTTGTGGGCCAAAGCGGGACCGGCAACAATATCGCCGATGGCAAAAATACGCTCATTGCTGGTCCGGCATTGGTCATCAACCACAATTAATCCTTTTTCATCCACTTTTACACCGGCTATGTCGAGTCCCAGATCCTCCGTATTGGGTTTACGGCCAACCGTGACTAGCAGATAGTCAGCCGTTACCTGTTCTTCTTTATCCTTTACAGTATATGTGACGGTCACACTGTCTTCATTTTGTTCAACGGATTGGGCCATAGCATTTCTGACCACATTGATCTTAAGTTTTTTCATGTTTTTCTGTACCAGTTGAGCCAGTTGCCTTTCAAAGGTGGGCAAGATTTGACTTTCTGCTTCCAACAGGGTCACTTCTGTTCCAAACTTGGCAAACATTTGACTCAGTTCAACGCCAATATAGCCTCCCCCAATCACCACCATGCTTTTGGGGAGTTCGGAGAGATTTAACACTTCAGTGGATGAAAGGATGCGTCCGCCAAAGGGAAATGCTTTTAATTCTGTAGGCTTGGAGCCGGTGGCAACGATACAATGCTCAAATTTTAAACGTTCCGATTCATATTCTCGATTGACCCGAACCTCGTTGGGACCGAGAAAAATGGCTTCTCCGGAAATAACCTCCACTTTGTTCCCTTTGAGCAACGATTCAACGCCACCGGTTAATTTGGCCACAATCCCCTGTTTCCATTCCTGCACCTTAGCAAAGTCAACCTTTACATTTTCAGCCACAATGCCCATCCCGGGGTCATTCTGCATCTGTTCATATCTTTCTGCTGCGGAAATGAGGGCTTTAGAGGGAATGCAGCCCACATTGAGGCAGGTGCCACCCACATTTTCCTTTTCCACGAGGGTTACCTTTTTACCCAGTTGGGCGGCCCGGATGGCCGCCACATAGCCTCCGGGCCCGGCTCCGATAACCAGCACGTCCACCTCTTTAGTAACCTCACCAACAACCATCACTATCCCTCCAATTACAACTCAAGAATTAGGAGCTGAGGATCTTCCAGCAGTGCCTTAACATAGTTGATAAACTGTTGCGCCACTGCCCCATCGATCAAGCGGTGATCAAAACTGAGCGATAAGGCAAGCAGGGGTGCCGCTGTTACATTTCCATCAATCACCACAGGTTTTTCAGTAATGCGCCCTGTTCCTAGGATAGCCACTTCGGGATAATTGATCACTGGAGTGAAGAACATGCCGCCAGCAGAACCGATATTGGTGATGCTAAAGGTGCTGCCGGTCATCTCCTCTCTGTTCAACTTCCCTTCCCGGCCGCGGCTGGCCAAATCATTAATTTCGGCTGCAATCTGCCAGATCGTTTTCTGATCGGCATCCTCCACCACGGGAACGATTAAACCATTCTCCGTATCGGTAGCAATGCCGATGTTGTAGTAATATTTGTAGACAATCTCATCTTTATCTTCATCAAGGGATGCATTTAATTGCGGATATTCCTTCAGTCCTGCCACAGCTGCTTTAACAATAAAGGGAAGATAGGTTAACTTGACGCCTTTTTTCTCTGCCAGGGGTTTAGCCGCATTTCTTAGCTCCACCAGTTTGGTAACATTGACTTCATCCATAATGGTGACATGGGGAGCGGTGTAGACCGATTTCACCATGGCTTGGGCAATCACTTTGCGTATGCCCCTTAGCGGTACCCGCTCTTCATACCGTTCCCCTTTGATGGTCCGTCTTTCTATGTCCTTACCCTCAGCAACCGGCTGGGTGCTATCCTGTTTCTGTTCTCCGGCTAGGAAAGCATCAATATCTTCCCGCGTAATGCGGCCCCGGGGACCGCTGCCTTTCACCTGGGTGATATCGACACCTTTATCTCGAGCATATTTGCGAACTGACGGCATGGCCAAGATTTGCATGCGGTCGGCAGGGTCAGTCACTGCTGGTTTTTCTTCTTGCTTTATCTCTTCTACCTTTTGGGCTTGATCTCCTTCTTGGGCCGTCTCTGCTGATCCGTTTTCAGCCTGATCCTCAGCAGACTGGGCTGGTTGTTGGTCTACCGGTCCATCCACTTCAAAGGTGATCATCGTTTCCCCAACGACGCACACTTTGCCTTCAGGTGCCACCAACTCTTTCACGATACCGCTGACCGGCGAAGGCACTTCCACGACTGCCTTATCATTTTGGATCTCCACGATGATTTGATCTTCTTCTACAGCCTCACCCGGCTTAACATGCCACTTAACAATTTCACCTTCGTGGATACCTTCCCCTAGTTCGGGAAGTTTAAATTCATACAGGGCCACATGTGTCACTCCTTTTGATTAAAAATCTAATACTTCATTGATGGCTTGAACTACACGCTTGGCATCAGGCAACCACTCATCCTCGATCATTGCAAAGGGATATACGGTATCTGGAGCGGTGACGCGTAAAACTGGCGCTTCAAGATGCAAAATGGCTTTTTCGTTGATTTGTGCAATAATTTCAGCTGCTGCTCCAGCCTGTTTCTGGGCTTCTTGGACAACGATGGCCCGGTTTGTTTTCTGGATGGATTTAACGATGGTATCGATATCGATCGGGCTGATGGTACGTAGATCGATCACTTCCACCTCAGCTTGCCGCTCTTTCTTCACTTGCTCTGCTGCTTTGAGTGCTGTGTGCACCATGGCCCCATAGGCGATCACCGTCACATCTTTTCCTTCTTGCACTACGTTAGCTTTACCGATGGGAACGGTATACTCACCCTCTGGAACTTCACCGCGGAAGGAGCGGTACAGCTTCATATGTTCCAAAAAGATAACTGGATCATTATCACGAATAGCCGAAATTAAGAGGCCTTTGGCATCGTATGGATTGGACGGAATCACCACTTTTAATCCAGGGGTTTGCAGCATTAAACCTTCAAAGCTGTCTGCATGAAGCTCAGGCGTTTTTACGCCGCCACCAAAAGGAGCCCGAACGGTGATGGGACTGTGGTATCTTCCCCCTGAACGGTATCTCATCCGAGCCATTTGGGAAGCAATGCTGTCCATGGTCTCAAAAAGGAACCCGAAAAATTGGATCTCCATTACTGGGCGGAAACCAGTTAGCCCTAAGCCCACCGCCAATCCGCCGATCCCTGATTCAGCTAAAGGAGTATCAAAGACGCGTTCTTCGCCAAACTGGGCTTGTAAACCTTCTGTTGCCCGGAAAACGCCACCATTTTTCCCCACATCTTCACCGAAAACAAGGACACGCTCATCCCGTTCTAGTTCAATGCGCAGTGCGTCATTTATGGCTTGGATCATGGTCATCTGAGCCATCGCTTACTCCCCCGCTTTCTCAAATTCTGCTTTTTGTTCTTCTAAGTGGGCTGGAAGCGTTTCAAACATGGAATCGATCAGTTGCGGTACAGTCATTTTTTCGGTCTGGTCTGCTTGTTTAATCGCTTCGTTTACCTTCTCCTTAGTTTCCTCTATCACCTTGTTTTCGTCTTCTTCAGACCACAACCCCTTAGCTTCTAAATATTTTCTAAAGCGGATCAGGGGATCGTTTTTCTCCCATTCGCTTAACTCTTCGTTTGTACGATAGCGTGTCGGATCATCGCCCGACATGGTGTGCGGCCCGTAACGATAGGTTAAACATTCAAGCAGGGCTGGACCCTGGCCAGCTCTCGCTCTCTCCACCACTTCTTTCATCACGGTGTATACGGCCAAAACATCCATCCCGTCCACCTGGTAGCCTGGAATTCCTGCTGCAACTGCTTTGTGAGCCAATGTTTCGGCACGGGTTTGCAGTTCAACAGGAACGGAGATCGCATAGCGGTTATTCTGAACAACAAAGACTGCTGGGACTTGGTAGGCACCGGCAAAGTTGATTCCTTCATAGAAGTCGCCTTGAGAGGTTCCTCCATCCCCTATATAGGTGACAGCGACCCGTTTTTCCCCTTTCTTCTTAAACCCTAAGGCTACACCAGCTGTTTGGATAATTTGAGCACCAATAATAATTTGAGGCATTAGAACATTGACATCTTCAGGAATTTGGCCCCCATGCTGGTGACCGCGAGAGTAAAGAAAAGCTTGGTACAGGGGAAGGCCATGCCACACAATTTGAGGAATATCCCGGTAACTGGGCAAAATAAAGTCCTCTTTTTTAAGGGCAAATTGTGACCCGATCATGGACGCTTCCTGACCCGATACAGGGGCATAGAAGCCTAGCCGGCCTTGACGGCTTAAACTGATGGCACGCTGGTCCCAGACGCGGGTAAAGACCATCCGTCTCATCAATTCACGCAACTCATCATCGCTCAAATTAGGCTCCAGCTCTTTGGAAACCACATTTCCATCCGGATCAAGAATCTGAATGGTCTCTCCCTTTACTGCCCGAATCTCGTGCAATTGCTTACTCATACTTTCACCCCTTAAAATAATCACCATTTCTCTTTCTATATTTTTGGATTAGAACATGGAAATGATGTACCTAAATTGTATAATATGGGTAGCATAAAAATCAAAAAAGGAGCCGTACCATGTACGACAAAAACCACTTGAAACGAACGGTGCTCAAAGAAAGCATTGAAAGTCAGTTTTTACAGGAGAAGCGCAGTCTTCATATCTTTCTGCCGCCTGGATTTAATGAACTGCGTGCCTACCCCATTGTCTACACTCAAGATGGACAAGATACCTTCATGTATGGCCGCATTGCCACCATTGCCAATTATCTCATACTTGAAAGAGGAATGGAACCCGTCATCATAGTAGGAGTGGACGTGGACAAGAAAAAGCGCACCAGCGAATATTCACCCCTGGGTTCTCACCACGAAGCCTACAAACGATTCTTTATTGAGGAGCTGATTCCCTATGTGGAATCAATATATCAAATCACGTCAGGAGAATCCAATCGCGTCCTCTTGGGTGACTCACTGGGAGGCACTGTTGCGTTGCATCTTGCCCTGGATCGGCCTGATCTATTTAAAACTGTCATCTCCCTTTCAGGCGCATTTTTTGAGCCCACCCAGAAAAAATTATCTGAAGCAACCGATCTCTCCTGGCTTAACGCCTGGCTTTTAATCGGAACTGAAGAAGATCGGGTTGAGACACCAACAGGCGTATTTAACTTTTTAGATGCAAACCGAGAAATACACACCTTATTAAATCAAAAAGGGGCCAAGGTCACCTATCTCGAAAGGAAAGGAAAACATATCTGGGGTTTTTGGCAAAAACATCTACCTGATGCACTGCTTCACTTTTATGGGCACTAAAATGCGGTGCATGACGCTGCACCACCCCCATCATAACGTATTGAATACGATAAATAAAAGTAGCTTTGAATTAAATAAAAATACAAAACAAGTACATAGACAGAAAAACACCTCGCTTTAGGCGAGGTGTTGGTTTTGGGTTATGTATTCAAAGCTTGGCAGCGTCCTACTCTCCCAGGGGCTCTCGCC
>CALFAC010000039.1 GCA_937927935.1 uncultured Bacillaceae bacterium | reverse complement strand
CAAATATTTTTTACAATCGCGGTTTTCTGTTTTACAATCATGTTTATCATTTGGAGACCCCGGGGGATCAATGAAGCTGTTCCTGCAGGAATTGGTGCTGGCCTGCTCATTATTGCAGGTATTGTCCCCCTTGGGGATACCTTGTACATCTTGGACACCGTTAAGGGAGCGGTCATCACCATTCTGTCCACCATCATGATGTCCCTTGTTTTGGACAGCATTGGTTTTTTTCGTTGGACAGCTTTTAATATGATCAGGTGGGCTAAAGGATCTGGCACTTTGCTTTTTTTTTTACATCTGCTTGCTCTGTTTTTTAATGACCCTATTTTTCAACAATGATGGCAGTATCTTAATTACCACTCCCATCATTATTCAAATCTTATCGTTTCTCAATCTAAAAACCAAAGAATGTCTTCCCTATTTATTTGCAGGCGCTTTAATAGCGACAGCCAGCAGTGCACCGATTGCGGTCAGCAACCTGGCTAACTTAATCGCTTTAAAAATCGTAGGACTTGAGATCAATGACTATGTGCTTCTCATGTTTGTCCCCACTTTAGTTGGCATCATTGTTCTAGGGACACTGGTCTATTTCTACTTTAAACCTGATATCCCCCGCAAGATTCCCGCTTCTCCTCATTCTTTTAATACTTGGCTAGAGCACAATACCAGCTTGAATTATAAGCAGGGACATAGAGCGATTCGACAGCACCCCCTAATGGAGACAGTGCAAGAACACAAGCCCATGGATTTTCCCCTGTTCCGGTTATGCATCAGTATCGTCATTTTAACCCGGGCAGGGTTGTTTCTGGGAAGCAGCAGTGGTATTCCAATGGAGATGATTGCTCTAGCAGGTGCCGTATTGCTCATCGGTGTAAGATGGAAATGGATGCGAATCGGATGGCAAGATGTTATCAAAAAATGCCCTTGGCATATTCTTATTTTTGCTTTCAGTATATATGTGGTCATCCATGCACTTCACTTAATTGGTTTAACCACATTGTTGGTTAACCTTGTGCAACCCTTTATAGCTGAAAGTCATATTCACGCTATTATGATCACGGGTGGTTTTGCCACTTTGATTGCCAATCTATTTAACAATATCCCCGCCGTTATGATTGGAACCATTACCTTGACTGAGATGGGGCTCGATTTTGAATTGATGCAGCTGGCTTATCTGGCCAATATTATTGGAAGCGATCTGGGAGCATTGATCTCTCCCATGGGAACCCTGGCAACGTTATTGTGGATGTTCATTCTAAAAAATCATAGAATTCCCATCTCTTGGGGGAAATATTTTAAAGTGGTGGTCGCGGTGGTTCCCATCAGTACGGTGGTTACCCTGTTTAGCTTATATTTTTGGACACGGCTCTTTTTTTAAGGAAGGTGAAAGAAGTGGAAGCGTTAACCCAATATATGGGGAAGGTGGTTCATCTTGAAGGCTCCGGGAAGTTTCAAATCGTTGGTTACCTGATTGATTTGGGAGAAGATATCGTGGTTATCCATAATGGTCGACAGTATATCTACCTTCCCTTTAAACATATCCATACCGTTCGTTTGGCCACACTAGATGATGATTGGATGCAGTTGCAGCAGCTGGAGGATGAGTTCGACGAAGGAAATTCCATAGACACCAATCATGGCTCCATCTCTTATCGCCAAATTTTAAAGAATGCCAAGGGAATGTTTTTGGAGTGTTATATTACGGGAGATCATACGATTCACGGTTATATCACCGAAATTCAGGACGATTACTTTGTTTTTTATTCCCCTGTTTATCATACACTGTTTATTTCAATGGACCATTTAAAATACTTGATCCCCTATTATCCCGGGGTAACACCTTATTCAGTCGATAAAGCATACCTTGAAGTCGATCCCATCGATTTGCCCCTGGCTGATTCTTTTATCCACTTGTTTAAACAGTTGGAAGGAAAATTTGTCGTATTGGATTTAGGTGCTAATCCTAATAAAATCGGCTTTTTTAAAAAGATAACCAATGGCTTAATCCAGCTGGTGACGGCCAACGGAGAGGTTTTTCATTGGAATATAAAACATATTAAGACCCTTCACTTACCGTAGAGGGGTCTTTTTTAGTTGAAATCTGCACTAACACTGGGAAACTTTTAAGCATTGACTTCTAGTAATAATGTTTAATATGATAGAGTTGGCTCTATTTTTTTTGATTTAAAGGGCTAAACCATTATACATAATTACAAGATGAAAGGGGTTCTTTACATTGAAAAGGAAAGTTTTTCTAGGTCTGCTCCTTTCTCTAGCCCTGATATTAGCAGTGGCTGGCTGTGGGACCAGCGAGCAGGCCCCACAGGAAAGTGGCGGCGGGGAGACGGCAGGCGATAGCGAGTCTAATGAGGCGACGGAAACAGATACAGAATACAAAATCGCCATATCTCAGTATGTGGAGCATCCTTCCCTTGATGCGACCCGGGAAGGCATTTTGGCTGCCCTAAAAGACGCTGGAATTGAGGAGGGCGTCAATTTAACGGTGGATTATAACAACGCCCAAGCCGATTCCACCAATAACCTGTCGATCGCCCAAAATATTGCAGCTGGTGACCATGATTTAGTGGTTGCCATTGCCACGCCTTCTGCAGCTGCGATTGTAGAGCAAGTGACCGATAAGCCCGTTGTTTTTGCTGCCATCACCGATCCGCTGGATGCCAAACTGGTGGATAATCTGGAGAAGCCAGGTGGCAACGTGACGGGGGCGGCTGACACCAACCCGGAAGCGATTGTGATGTTGATGGACTTTATTGCTGAACATTTCCCTGAGGTAAAAACGGTTGGTGTTGTCATTAACGAAGGGGAACCCAATGCTGTGGTCATGACGGATCAGGCCGAAGAAGCGCTGGCCAAACATGGCATTGAAGTGGTTCGTGCTGCGGTAACCAACACATCCGAGGTGCAACAGGCTGCAGAATCCCTTGTGGGTCGGGCTGATGCTATCTATATCACCTTGGACAATACCGTGGTAAGCGGGGTTGACGCCATCATTGACATTGCCAATGAGCATAAGATCCCCTTTTTCTCCAGCGATCGGGACACGGTTGAAAAGGGAGCTTTTGCCACTGTTGGGTTTAAGTATTATGACCATGGGTATCAAGCGGGTCAAATCGTGGTGGATATTCTGAAAAACGGTAAAAACCCTGGGGATATTCCCGTTTCTTTCCCCGATAAACTGGATTTCATCTTAAACTTAAAGGCAGCTGAGGCCCAAGGAATCGAAGTCACTGAAGCCATGAAAAACATGGTTCAAGATCCAGAATCCAATATTATTGAGTAAATTGCAAGAGGGGGTGGACATTCCCTTGTCCACCCCCTTTCTGGGCTTAGGAGGTGAATGGAGATGATCAATGCCCTACCTGGAGCAATTGAATTGGGACTTCTCTACTCTTTAATGGCTTTAGGCGTCTATATCACTTTTCGCATTCTAAATTTTCCTGATTTAACGGTGGATGGCAGTTTTACGACAGGTGCAGGCATTGCTGCCGTCATGATTATTAACGGATATCCCGCCTGGATAAGCAGCGTGGCCGCATTTGGAGGGGGACTAGCGGCTGGTTTATGTACGGGATTGTTACACACCAAGGGTAAAATTAACGGACTTCTTTCCGGAATTTTAATGATGATTGCGCTTTATTCCATTAACATGCGTATCATGGGGAAACCCAATACTTCCTTGCGAGGAACTGAAACATTGTTTACCGATGTTTCCCCATTAGTGGTGATGCCCTTCTTGGTTTTAGGGGTTAAAGTGCTGCTGGATCTATTTCTTCATTCCGATCTAGGTTTGGCCTTACGGGCAACAGGGGATAATCCGCTGATGATCCAAAGCTTTGGGGCCAATACGGACAACACTAAAATTTTGGGAGTCAGTTTATCCAACGGCCTAGTGGCCTTGTCTGGAGCTCTGATTGCCCAACAATCCGGTTTTGCTGATATCAGTATGGGTATCGGTATGATCGTCATTGGCTTAGCGTCAGTCATTATAGGAGAGGCCATTTTTGGCTCCCGCACCGTGATCCAGGCCACTTTCGCTGTGATTTTAGGCTCCATTATCTACCGGATCGTGGTTGCTTTGGCCCTGAGGGTGGGATGGTTTGAAGCCTCCGATTTAAAAGTGATTACGGCGGTCATTGTGATTATCGCTCTGGTGGTTCCAACCTTCCAAAGATATTGGCGGCAAAAACAGGCAGCACGCAGACGAGCTGAAGAATTGGGTAACCGTATCCAATGAAATGGGATTGGATGGTGACGGATGATGCTAACCATTTCTAATGTAACCAAACTGTTTAACCCTGGAACGCCCGACGAAAAGGTGGCTTTATTCAATATTAATTTAAGGTTGAAACCGGGCGATTTTGTTACCGTGATTGGTAGCAATGGAGCAGGGAAGTCGACGCTGATGAATGTCATTTCAGGGGTGCTCCAGCCCGACACAGGAGAAGTGTTTATTGAAGGAAGACCGATCCATCATCTTCCTGAATATAAGCGTAGCAAATGGATTGGCCGGGTGTTTCAGGATCCTATGGCAGGAACGGCACCCAACATGACCATTGAGGAGAATTTGGCTATGGCCTTGGCTCGGGGGAAACGGCGAGGGCTCAGGTTTGGGGTCAATCGATCCAAACGGGCCATGTTTCGCGAGCAGTTAGAACGGTTAGGGATCGGTTTGGAAGATCGCTTAAAAGCAAAAGTAGGCTTGTTATCTGGGGGAGAACGGCAAGCTCTCAGCCTGTTGATGGCCACGTTTACACAGCCCAAGATTTTGCTATTGGATGAGCATACAGCCGCCCTTGATCCGGCTAGGGCTGAGCTGATCACCCGCTTGACTGAAGAGATCATCCGGGACTTAAAATTGACCACCTTGATGGTGACCCATAACATGGAACAAGCTATTCGTCTCGGTAATCGATTGATCATGATGGACAAAGGACGGATCATTCTTGATATTGATGAAGGTCGTAAGAAAGATTTAACCGTTGAAGAGCTATTGGCTGAATTTGAGCGAATCAGCGGCCATAAACTGGCTGATGACCGAGTGGTGCTCGGGTAAGGTGATGACGTGCCTCGTTTTTATGTCGTTTTAATTCTTGGTTTTAAGCACTTATGCTTGTCATTGTTATAATAACTTAATAGAAACGCCTCTTCATTTGCGTTTTAGGCAATGGGAGGCGGCTTTTTATTTTTATTTTATAACGATCTCTTCGATATTTAAGTCTGTTCAATTTAGTTGAATTTTAGGCATTGTTATGTATACTATTGAGATGACTATTATTTATTCCTACTATAACTAATGGAAATGGGGGTAATCGATTTTGCAAAAAGGGTGGTTCCAGAGAATATTTGAAGATTATTGGAATCCCTATTTTGCCATGGGGATGGCTGGGGTATTGGCCGCCTTTTATTTTTTGATCACCGGCACCGTCTGGGCCGTTACGGGGGAATTTACCCGCTTTGGCGGTCATATACTGCGCTGGTTTAATATTGAACCATCTGGGTGGGCCTATTTTCAAATGATTGGTCTGGAGGGCACTCCCTTAACCCGTACTGATGGTTGGATTGTATTTGGCATGTTGTTTGGTGCTTTAATCATGGTTTTATTGGGCAACAGTTTTAAAATCAGGGTTCCGCAGCAGCGGCGCCGCCTGTTGCAAGGCTTTATCGGGGGCATTATTGCTGGACTTGGGGCCCGTTTAGCGTTAGGATGTAATTTAGCTGCCTTTTTTACCGGTGTACCTCAGTTTTCATTCCATGCCTGGATTTTTATGGTGGCTACCGCCTTTGGGACTTATGTAGGTGTAAAAATAGTGAGGACGAGATGGTGGCAGGGAAATCCTAACCTGGTGGCTGCTCAATCACGATTGAAGCTGAAACCTGCGGCCAGTGCAGAGGCAGACGAAGCGGTGAAACGCCCCATTCAGCCTTTCTTGGGTGTGTTGGTCACTTTGGTGTTTGGGCTGATCATTCTCTATTATGTGATCAACGGTCAATATATGTTGGCCATTGCTGCTTTGTTTGGGGCCGGATTTGGTATCCTTATTGAAAAGGGTCAAATCTGCTTTACCTCTGCTTTTCGCGATCTGTGGATCAGTGGTCGGGCCGTCATGACCAAGGCGATTGCAGTAGGCATGATGATCAGTACGGTGCTCACTTTTATCGTCGTGATGCAGCCCGGAATTGATCCCATCATCAAGGTGGCAGCCCCTAGCACTTTGATTGGCGGTTTACTGTTTGGGATTGGCATTGTGATCGCTGGAGGCTGTGAAACAGGAATGATGTACCGGATGATGGAGGGGCAAGTGCTGTATTGGTTTGTTGGTATTGGAAACGTCATAGGAGCAACCATTGTGGCTTATGGCTGGGATCACTTAAGATTTTATGATTACTTAGTGGAAGGCTGGCCCTCCATCAACCTGATTGAAGCTTGGGGTGCTCCCATGGCCCTGATTGGGACACTTTTGATGCTACTGGTTTGGTTCCTATTTTCCCAGTGGTGGGAAAACAACTTCCGGTACGGCAGCGGGCTAAAAACGGAGCCGCCCAAAAAGGTGGTATCCAGCTCCAACTAAGGGGAGGCTTCTTATCAATCTCCCCTTGACCAGGAGATGAAGCAACAGATAGACTTGTTCATCATGTCAGCTGAGCAAAGGGGGGATAGAGGGTGGCGGATGAAAACAAAAAAGAAGAGATTCATGTGGATTTCGTCTTGGATATTCGGGGGGAACCGTGACCCTATCCTGTCATCTACGCGCTGGATGCGCTATCTAACATGAAAGCGGGACAAGTGTTGGAAGTGATCGCCGACTGTCCTCAGTCATTTCAAAGTGTCCCTCAGGAAGTGACCAAACATAATTATGAGATGGTAAGAGAACCGTTAAAGCGGGGGCAAGATCTCTATTTCTGGATCAGAGTTCCGCGCTAGATTTGGGGTACACTTGAACGACGAGAGGATTTATGCTACAGTAAATAAAAAATGATAAAAATATTGTGGTCTCCACTAGGGGTGCTGTAAGGCTGAGAGAGGTTTTTAGCCTCAACCCTTGGAACCTGACCTGGATAATGCTAGCGTAGGGAAGTGGAGTCACGTTAACATAGCTTGCTGATGGATTGCAGGCTGTGTCCATCCAGGCTACATCGGCTGGTGGCCAGTGGGTGCAGTATGCGATCTAAGTGAATAGTTGTGTTAACTTGACCACTCTCTATGAGTGGTCTTTTTATTTTTATCTCTATTTTCAATAGAAAAGCAAAGGAGGGACGTTCATGGAAGAGAGGGTGGCCCAGGTTGTTACCAGTATTGATAGACAACAGGAAGAACTGATCCAGCTTCTAAAGCAGTTGGTCCGTTTTGAAACGCCCAGTCCTCCAGCCCGCAACACCCTTGAGGCTCAAAATTTTGTAGCAAACTACTTAAAAGAGATTGGTTTTGAGGTGGATCAATGGGAAGTTTATCCAGGTGATCCCAATGTGGTAGGAGTTTTAAAAGGGACTGAATCCTCTCGCTACAAAAGTTTAATTTTAAATGGGCATATCGATGTGGCCCAAGTGGAGGAAGGAGAGCAGTGGACCCATCCTCCCTTTGATCCAGTTGTAAAGGATGGACGCATCTATGGCCGTGGGGTGGCCGACATGAAAGGCGGCTTGGCTGCCATCCTGTTTGCCTTAAAAATGATCCATCAGCATGGCCTCCGTTTGCCGGGAGATATCATCGTGCAGTCGGTGGTAGGAGAAGAAGTGGGCGAAGCGGGTACGCTGGAATGTTGCCGCAAAGGGTATACTGCTGACTTTGCCATCGTGGCCGATACCAGTGGTTGTCAAATCCAGGGGCAGGGCGGGGTGATCACAGGCTGGATCACCGTAGAAAGCCCGGAGACTTTCCATGATGCCATGAGAAGGCGCATGATTCATGCCGGTGGCAGCCTGTTCGGAGCCAGCGCCATCGAGAAAATGATGAAAATTATTGAAGGCCTGCAGGAACTGGAGCGCCATTGGGCCGTCACCAAAAGCTATCCCGGTTTTCCGCCCGGGGCCAACACCATCAATCCAGCGGTGATTGAAGGCGGACGTCATGCCGCTTTTGTGGCCGATCAATGCCGACTGTGGATCACGGTTCATTTTTATCCTGATGAACATCATGAACAGGTGGCTAAGGAAATTGAAGACCATATTTTAAAAGTGGCTGCAGCCGATCCCTGGTTGAGGGCACATCCCCCTACCTTTAAATGGGGTGGCCAATCGATGATTGAAGAGCGAGGAGAAATTTTCCCGTCACTGGACATCGATGCAAATTGGCCAGGTGTCACCCTGTTGCGTCAAGCCCATCAAGCCATTTTTCACGAAGAAGCTCAAGTTTCCATGTCACCTACCGTGACTGACGGCGGCTGGCTGGGACAGGCCGGCATTCCCACCGTCATTTATGGGCCAGGTGATCTAAAAGAGGCCCATGCGGTAAATGAATCCCTTGATCTGAATGAATTGGTCCGCTATACCCAAGTGTTGGCTCAATTTATCTGTGAGTGGAGCCATACCCCCAAATGATGCGGGATAAGGGCTGTACCAACTCATAGATTTAATAATGCTATAGAAAAAAATAAAGGACTAGGAGGAAATAAAAATGCAATTTACTGATCGTCTGTATCAACATGCTAAGCCGGTGTGGGACATGTATCATGAGCATCCCTTTGTAAAGGGCATCGGTGACGGGACCTTGGATAAAGAGAAGTTTCGATTTTACATGATCCAGGATTATCTCTACTTAATCGATTATGCCAAGCTGTTTGCCATCGGTGTCGTCAAAGCAACCGATGTGGTCACCATGAGCCGCTTTGCCACACTGTTAGACGGTATTTTGAATACGGAGATGAGCCTGCATCGCCAATATGCCAAGCGGTTTGATATTTCCGAAGAGGAACTGGAGCGTGCGGAACCAGCGCCCACCACTTTGGCTTACACCCACTATATGCTGCACGTCTCGCAAAACGGGACATTGGCCGAATTGACAGCCAGTCTGCTTCCTTGCATGTGGAGTTATTATGAGATTGGCACTCGGTTGAATCAGATCCCTGGGGCCAGTGAACATGAGTTTTATGGGGACTGGGTGCGCATGTATTCAGGGGAGGAGTTTAAACAGTTAGCCGACTGGTGTATCGAACTGATGAACGAAGTGGCTGACGGAAAGCCAGAGAAAGAATTGAAACGGCTGGAAGAGATCTTTCTAAATACCTCCCGCTTTGAATATATGTTCTGGGATATGGCTTACAATCAATCCATGTGGCCGACGGATAAATAACTGAGAAGGGCAGGCAATCGTGTGAATTCAAGGGCTCATTTACTTTTTGACCAGGTTAGTTTTGGTTATCCCCCCTTTGATAAAACCAATGAGTTGAGACAGCTGGTCCTGCACAATCTTTCTTTTTCTGTTCAGCCCGGCCAATTTGTCTCTTTGGTTGGGCCCAGCGGATCAGGAAAAAGCACCATATTTAGATTGATAACCGGCATTGAGAAGCCGCTTCAAGGAAAGATTTATTTTCCCGTTTGGTTTAAAGATGGACCCGAAATTGAGACTGTTCATCAACCTAAGGTGGGTTATATGCCTCAGCAGGACCTCTTATTGCCATGGCGTACGGCTTTGGACAATGCCCTTTTACCTCTCGAATTGCGGGGGGTCGCCAGAAAAGAGGCTCTAGGTCAGGTTCAATCCCTGTTTGATGAGTGTGGGCTGGCCGGTACGGAAACGCTTTATCCCCATCAAATGTCAGGCGGAATGCGGCAAAGAGTTTCGTTTTTAAGGGCGGTTGTGGCCAGCGGCACGCTGACCGGACCGCCCCTCATTCTCTTGGATGAACCTTTTAGTGCTTTGGATGCCATCACCCGGATTGCCATGCAGGAATGGCTGTTGGAACAGTGGACAAAGCGAAAACAAACCATTTTATTGATCACACATGATGTGGATGAGGCCCTCTTTTTGTCTGATCGCATCTTGGTGATTGAAGAGCAGCCGGTGACTCAGTTAACGGAAATTGAAGTGCCGCTGGATCGGCCTAGGCACTTGTCTGATTTAGAGAAAAGGGAGATTGTTCAGTTAAAGTATGCTTTACTCACCAAATTGAAAACGAAGGTGAAGACATGAAAAAGATAGGGGATTATGCGGGGGCTGTCGCTTTTATTCTTTTACTATTGGCCATCTGGGAAGGAGGGGCCAGAGTCTACGATCAATCCTATCTACTCCCTTCTCCTAGCCAAATCCTAGTTAGACTGTGGGAGTTAAAAGAGGTACTGTTCTTTTCCCATTTGCCAGCTACTCTATCCATTGTGTTGACAGGGCTGGCTATATCGATTGGGGCAGGGGGGATATTGGCTCTTTTCATGTACTACAGTCCTTTTGCTTCGAAAACGTTTTATCCCCTTTTAGTGGCTTCTCAAACCATTCCCATTATCGCACTTGCTCCTCTCTTTGTTTTATGGTTTGGTTACTCCATCTGGAGCAAAGTGGCTGTTACGGTGCTGTTCACCTTTTTTCCCATCACCGTCGGTTTGTACGATGGTTTACGCTCCACCGATCGCAGGTTGACTGAATTGTTGCAAACGATGGGGGCCAAAAAACGGCATCTATTTTTTAAAGTGGCCTTACCCTCAAGCTTGCCCCATTTCTTTTCCAGTTTAAAGGTGGCGGTCACCCTGAGTGTAATAGGAGCGGCGGTGGGTGAGTGGTTAGGAGCCCAAGCGGGATTAGGCTATTTTAGCCGTCGGATGATGACCCAATTTGATGGTGCCGCTGTCTTTGCTCCCATTGTTTTATTAGCAGTCATAGCCATTGTGTTATTTCTGATTGTAAAGCTGATTGAATCCATAGTATTAAAATGGAGGCTTTAAACATGGATGCGTTGAAAAGATGGATTTTATGGACTAGTGGTCTATTATTATTGATAGGACTCATGGGGTGTCAGTCTGGGGAGGCTGACCGGGCAAATAAAACGGCAGAAACACATGCACAAGATTTGGCTCAGGTGAGCGTCATGCTTGACTGGTATCCCAATGCCGTCCATAGTTACTTATACGTGGCTCAGGAAAAAGGCTATTTTGAACAGGAAGGAGTG
This sequence comes from uncultured Bacillaceae bacterium, assembly GCA_937927935.1. Taxonomy (GTDB): domain Bacteria; phylum Bacillota; class Bacilli; order Caldalkalibacillales; family Caldalkalibacillaceae; genus CALFAC01. The sequence continues at coordinate 6,929 of CALFAC010000039.1, read as the reverse complement.
GAGGTGGAATTCCTCTTTCCGGCCAACCCTACCGATCCCATTCAGTTGGCTGCGGCAGGTGAAATTACGCTGGGAATCACCTATCAACCTGATGTGATTATGGCTAGAGCAAAAGGGATCCCCGTTAAAACAGTGGCGGCCATCGTGCGAGAACCCCTTAACCATATTGTATTTTTAGATCAAACGTTACAGTCTCCCGCTCAATTGGAAGGAAAACGAGTGGGCTATCCAGGAATTCCTGTGAATGAGTCCTTGTTAAAAACCATGGTGGAAACCAGTGGTGGAGATTTTCATCAAGTTGAGTTGATTGATGTGGGTTTTGATTTAGGAGCAGCACTGATTTCTGGACAAGCGGATGCCATTATCGGTGCCTATATTAACCATGAAGTGCCCGTATTGAAACAGCAAGGGTATACTGTTCACACCTTTAATCCTGTTGACTATGGCGTTCCTCCTTTTTATGAATTGGTGCTGGTCACCAGCGATACTGTCTGGTCTGAGCAGGAAGAGATCATCCGTTCTTTTTTCCGGGCTGCTCAAAAGGGCTATCATTATATGAAAGAAAATCCGGAGGAAAGTTTAGATATATTATTGGCCCATCAGGATGAAGCCCAGTTTCCCTTAATCAGGGAAGTGGAAAAGGAGAGTTTAACCATTTTATTACCTAAAATGGAAGCAGCGGGTGCCCCATTTGGATCGCAAAGGAAGGAAGAATGGCAGACCGTCATAAATTGGCTGCTTGAAAGCGGGTTCATTAATGAGGCTCCGGCTGTGGATGAGATCTTTATCAATCTAGTGGAATAGTTGGTGAGATTGTATGGAGAAACACCATGTCATTAATATTGCAGCCGTTATCTTATACCAGGTTAAAATGAAGTTAAAAACCCCCTTTATCACCAGTTATGGTAAGATGGAGGAGAAAGAATTTTTGGTTATTGAAGTTCAGGATGAAGATGGTTTGTCAGGCTGGGGGGAAACAGCCGCCTTCTCCACACCTTGGTATACAGAAGAAACGGTCAGAACCAATGAACATCTTTTATTGGATTTCTTGATTCCCCTGCTATTGAAACGGCCCCTCTCTCATCCTACAGACCTTTTAAACATATTTGCCCCCATTAGAGGAAATCATATGGCCAAGGCTGCTTTAGAGGGAGCTGTTTGGGATTTATATGCCAAACAAAAGGGGCTTCCTCTCTACAGAGTATTAGGTGGAGAAAAACAAGCCGTTGAAGCAGGAGTAAGCATTGGCATTCAAAATAGTGTAGGCGACCTGCTCAAAGTGATTGAAGGATATGTAGAAGAAGGTTATCGACGCATTAAGGTCAAGATCAAGCCGGGCTGGGATGTGGAAGTGCTTAAAGAAATCAGGCGCCACTTTCCTAATGTCCCCCTCATGGTGGATGCCAATGCGGCCTACCGTTTGGAAGATGCGGAACACCTGAAGGCTTTGGACCAGTTTAATCTCTTAATGATTGAGCAGCCCTTAGCGCATAACGATTTAGTGGATCATGCCCAGCTTCAAAAACAACTGACCACGCCCATTTGTTTGGATGAAAGTATTGCCTCGTTGGAAGATGTCCGAGTGGCCACGTTATTGGGCAGTTGCCAAATCATAAATCTGAAACTGGCTAGGGTGGGGGGGCTTTCGGCCGCTTTACGCATTCATCAGTACTGCCAGAAACTCCACATTCCTCTCTGGTGTGGAGGCATGCTGGAAGCTGGGATCGGTCGGGCCCATAATATAGCTTTAGCCACATTAGGGCAGTTTCAGTTACCAGGTGATCTATCGGCCTCAGATCGTTATTGGGAAGAAGATATTATTGAACCGGATGTTCGAGTACAAAATGGGTTGATTCATCTCCCCGAAAAACCGGGTCTAGGCTATAAGGTGAATCGAAAAGTACTGGCTAAATATACATATCAGATTAAGATTATTCGATCAAAAACAATCTAATTATGTTATCGTTACAACCTTATTTCATCACCGTAAAGTAAAAAATCTCTAGAAATCCGATAAACCGTCATAAAATTGTAATTGCATCAGGAAATACGGAGATGTAAAATAAACTATATGCAGTTTTTCGACGATAGGAGTGTTGATATGGCAGAAACGACGGTAAATCGGTTAAATTCGGATATGAAAAAAAATCATATTGAAAATCTAAATCCCTATGAAATTGTCCAAATCCAAATTGAACACGCGGCTGAAAAATTAGGCCTAGACCGGCAAGTGGTTGAAATATTAAAGAAGCCCCAGCGGGTAATTTATGTTTCCTTTCCGGTTAAAATGGATGACGGCAGTATACGCGTCTTTGAAGGTTTTCGAGCTCAGCACAATACGGCGATTGGACCGGCAAAGGGTGGCATTCGCTTCCATCCCGAGGTCACCATGGATGAAGTGAAAGCGTTATCCATGTGGATGACGTTTAAGTGTGGCGTCGTCGGTTTGCCTCTTGGTGGAGGTAAGGGCGGAGTTGTATGCGATCCAACCAAATTAAGTAAAAGAGAGTTGGAACAGATCAGCCGTGGTTTTATGGAAGCAATTGAGGAGTTTGTAGGTCCAGACAAAGATATCCCTGCGCCTGACGTTTACACCAACGCCCAGGTGATGGGCTGGATGATGGATACCTACAGCCGGATCAATAAAGCGTTTGTTCCGGGCGTGATAACAGGAAAGCCCTTGGCCATAGGAGGCTCTTTGGGACGGAATGAAGCGACAGCTCGCGGGTGTGTGATCACCATCAAAGAGGCGATGAAACAGCTGAATAAACCGCTGGAAAAAGCCACCGTGGCCATTCAAGGATTTGGTAATGCCGGCCGTATCGCAGCCCGCTTGTTGGCTCAGGAAGGTTGTACCATCGTTGCTGTTTCAGATTCTAAACATGCCATTTTTAAGCCGGATGGATTTGATGTGGCTAAGTTGGAAGAACTTAAACAGCATGCTTCCCTCGACCAGTATGAAAGGGCAGAACGAATCACGCAAGAAGAGCTGTTAACGTTGGATGTGGACATACTGATTCCAGCGGCGTTAGAAAACGTGATTACGTCTAAAAATGCCAGTCAGGTTAAGGCTAAAATTATCGCTGAGGCGGCCAATGGACCGACGACTCCCGAAGCTGATGAAATATTAAACGCCAATGGAGTGTTGGTGATCCCGGACATACTGGCCAATGCCGGTGGTGTCACCGTCTCTTATTTCGAAGGTATTCAAAATATGCTTAATTACTATTGGACCGAAGAAGAAGTAAACAGTAAGCTGGAGGAGTTTTTGGTCCGAGCCTATAAACAAGTAAGCAAGTTGGCCGAAGAGTATCACACAGATTTACGCAACGCCGCCTTTATGATCGCTATTCTTCGCATCAAAGAAGCGATGGAAGCCCGTGGCTGGATTTAAAGGGCAAAAACGCTTTTTGATCAAGCGATTACGCACAATGACGATTGACGGTATAGATGACGTCATTTAATCTGGAGCGGACTGCATATATGGTGGGAATAATCCTGGCTTTTTGTAGCGGTGCTTTTTATTCATTAAGCTATGTCTTTGTTCAAAAAGGGATGCGTCAGGATAAGCAAGGCGATAACGGCCTGTTTATCAACCTAGCCCTTAACGTTGTCTTTCTATCCCTGGTCTATTTGATCATGCTGATCTTTCGAGAAGAATCCGTTGAATGGTCACTATATGGCATCCTCGCCTTCGTTCTTGCAGGTTTGCTATCTTCTTTTGCGGGCAGAGCCACCTTATTTGCCGGCATTCGCCATATTGGTTCTTCCCGGGCGGTAGGGATTAAAAATTCAGCCCCTGTGGTGACCATTTTGATTGCGGTTCTCTTCTTGGAAGAGCAAATCACCATCTGGTCAGGTCTCGGCATTTTGATCATCTTGTTGGGGCTGTTCTTGTTTATTCGGGAGCAATGGTTTCCTGGGGGTGAAGGGACAACGCGGGGCTGGGTTGGCTTTATTTTGGCCGGGATCTCAGCCGTCTGTTTTGGGGCTGGACAAGTGGTGCGTAAACTGGGCATAGCGGTTATGCCTGATCCGGTCCTGGGCTCCTTGTTAGGTACGGGGGTTGCTTTACTATTGTATGGTATCATTACTTTGTCTCGAAAATCCCTTAGAACCGGGTTGATGGACCAAATTAAAAACCTTAATCTTTATTATATTTTGTCCAGCATTTCTATCTGTTTAGGGCTGCTTTCTTTTTTTGTGGCCATCTTGTTTACTCAAGTGGCTTACGTGAGTGCGGTGGCCGGTATCGAGCCAGTCTTAACGGTACTTTTAGCCTCTTTCCTGTTGAAAAAACAGGAAATACTGGACCGCAACACTGTGGTTAGTGCTGTCTTGGTCTTTAGCGGAATTGTGATTATGGCCCTTTCCTCCGTATTAGTTAACTAAATAAATGGTTCGGCTAACCTTATTTATGCGGGAAAAAAATAAAAGGGCTGATTCCTAGCGCTGTAGGAGTCAGCCCAATTGTTTTTGTCTTGGATAATTTTGCGACATTATGCCTCTGTATTATGAGCGGAAGAAAGCGGCGTTTTTCTCAATAAACTCCCGTTCTTCCTCAGGAACCTCATCCTCCTGATAAATCGCCATTACAGGGCATACAGATACGCATGCACCGCAGTCAATGCATACATCAGGATCGATATAGTATTGATCTTCTCCCTCATGAATGCAATCGACGGGGCATACTTCAACACATTCTCCTGCTTTCTCACCAATACATGGAGACACAATTACGTGTGCCATTCTCTATATTCGCCTCCCATACAAAACTAATATAAAGCTGTATCTCATACAGCAGTTTAAATGTATAAGCCCACCTCGTCTACATTATACATGATGGCTTGGGCGGTGACAATCACTTATTTTAGTTATTATTCCCTTTTTGTTTAAACATAGTCTTCTAACCAGCTATGATGCGATGGACTGAATCAAATTGAGCAGTTCGGACAACGTACTGATTTCAAAATCGGGACGAACCAGCTCGGGGCGGGGGGGCTGATTATCCCTGTTGATCCATACATTTTTCATTCCGATGCGATGTGAACCTAAAATGTCGGTGGAGAGCTTGTCTCCCACCATCATGGCTTCGTTTGATTGAAGTTGCATCTTTTCCAACGCATAGTGGAAAATGGCGGGATCCGGCTTTCCTTTGCCAAATTCACCGGAAATGATAATCTGCTCAAAATAGGGGGCTAATTTAGGTTCCATGGCCAGCTTTTCCCGCTGTAAATCAGGGGAGCCATTGGTTAAGAGGAGCAGGCGGTAATGCTGTTTTAATTCATCTAAAACCTTGTAAGTATCGGAATAAACAATGGAACGTTTCCGTCGTTCGAGTGGAAACCTTTCGCCCAACTGCTGTCCCAGTTCAGGATCATCAATGCCTAAGCTTTTTAAACCAGCTGTCCATGCCTCCCGACGATAGTGGGGAACAATCTCCCTTAAACGTTTGAAACCATCCAACTTATTAGATTTAAATTCTCCCCACAACCCTTCAAAGGGATTGATCCCTATCATCTGGGTAAAAGGATAGGTATCATACGTTTCATAAAGCTCTCGGGCGGCTTGGCGCACCGCCTTCTCCAATGCTGTAGGGGAGAGGGGATGCTTTTGGGCCGCATACTGACAGGTGGCTTCAAAAGCTTCTTGGACCGACTTGGCATCCCAAAGCAAGGTATCATCCAGATCAAAAAACACAGCTTTCAGTTTTGACATGGGTAAACTCTCTCCTTAGCAAACATGTTACACACTACAATCTTAACGGTTAAGACGTCTCAGTTAAAGTTAATATGCAGTGAAAAAAGCCTGCCTAACGACAGACAGGCTTTTTTGTCCCGTTTACTTTTCCGCTGCTTGCGCTTGCAACTGTTGAGCGGTCAGCTTATCTTCATTTTTCATCAGGTAGTAACGGAAGCTGTCCACCAATGCGTGCCAACTGGCTTCAATAATGTTGCTGGACACACCAATCGTACTCCACTTTTCTTTGCCGTCGGATGATTCAATCAGCACTCGAACCTTGGATGCAGTTGCATTCGCTTCATCCAACACCCGAACCTTATAGTCTGCCAGGTACATTTGTTTCAAGATAGGGAAGTATTGTTCCAAAGCTTTCCTCAAGGCATGGTCCAAGGCATTAACAGGGCCGTTTCCATCAGCAGCCGTATGAACCACTTCCCCATTGACTTTAAGTTTAACCACCGCTTCCGTGTTGTTCCACCCGGCACCCACTTTTTCAGTAATCACTTTGAAATGTTGAAGGGAAAATAATGGATTTAATTCGCCTAGCGCCTCTCTAACCAGAAGTTCAAAAGAGGCTTCAGCCGCTTCGTAATGGTACCCCTGATGTTCCATCTCCTTAATTTTATTGATGATCTCTTTGGAGCGTTCCCGGTCTTTTTCCATGTCCAAATTCCATTCTTTTGCTTTGTAAATCACATTGCTTTGGCCGGACAATTCAGAGACCAGGACTCGCCGTTTGTTGCCTACCGATTCAGGGGTAATATGTTCGTAGGTTTCCGGATGCTTCAATACGGCGCTAACATGGATGCCCCCTTTGTGAGCAAAGGCGCTCTTGCCCACAAAAGGCTGATTGCTGGGTGGAACCTGATTGGCCACTTCATGAATATACTTAGAGAAAGCGGTTAAATTGGGCATATAATGATCGGGAATACACTGATAACCCATTTTTAATTGCAGATTGGGAATAATGGAAATCAGGTTGGCATTGCCGCAGCGTTCACCGTAACCATTAACGGTCCCTTGTACATGACGGGCTCCAGCTCGTACAGCGGCCAACGTGTTGGCCACGGCCAACTCTCCATCATTGTGACAGTGAATGCCCAATGTGACGGTTATTTGTTTAGCCACGACACTCACAATTTCTTCAATTTCATGGGGAAGGGTTCCCCCGTTGGTGTCGCATAAGG
>CALFAC010000038.1 GCA_937927935.1 uncultured Bacillaceae bacterium | reverse complement strand
CATCGTGGCTAATTTGCTTTGAAAGGGAGGACTAAATCATGAGCGAATACATTGAAAATCAAGTGGATGTCAATGAAGAAGAACAAGAATTGACACCAGAAGATTATCTGGCTGACGAAGAAGATATCCTCGCTAGCCTTCTGGATGCTGCAAATGACAAAAATCAAGAAACGGCCATAATTGAAGTGGCCAGAAAGGGAAGAGTTTATTTCAGGTTCAGGATCCGTGGTTTGACTGAAGAAGAATACGAAACTTGTTTGAAAAAAGCGTCTGAGTATACGATGAACAAACGCACACGGGTGAGGGTTAGGGAGGACATTAACGTATCCAAATTCCACTCTTTATTGATTTATACCGCCACAATTGATGAAGACAGAAAAAAAATCTGGGATAACAAAGAAGCCTGGAAACAGATGAATGTACTCTCAGCCCATCAATTGATCGACAAAGTGTTATTGGTGGGCGAGAAAGAAAAGATTGTGGAAAAAATTGAGGAAATCAGCGGTTATGGCGTGGATCTAGAGGAAGAGTTAAAAAACTAATTAGTGCAGGGGGTAAAGCCTACCTCCTGCATGAGATTTTTCAGAGAACAGGGACAACGCCTGATAAAATATTGCAAATCAAACACCCAAAGCCTGAAGGAATTCGGGCTTTTTGTTTTGCCTCCATGCGTTATCAGCTGGAGAAAGAGGCTGAGGATCAAAGGCAAATGCTTGAGAGAATTAATCGAGGGAGGTGATGATCAATGGCAGAGGAAGTGTATCGCATAGATGTTACCGTCCAAGTGCAGGACAAATACAGCAATGAATTAAAAAGCGCAGAACGCGAAGTTTCACGGTTTGAACAAAGAATGAAGAAAACAGAGAGACAACTTGAACGGATGAATCGCAGTAGGTGGCGTTTGATGCTCTCTGCTGTTGATCGCGCCTCCCACGTGATCAACCGAGTAGGAATGTTTGCTGATCGTGTGGCCCGAAGAAGCTACAGAATCGCCATTCGTGCGGTGGATATGTTTACAGCCCCAGTACGTTCCATGCTTAGTAGTATGGGTGGAATCCTGGCCACTGCTGGTATTGTGGGAGGTACAGCCGGAGGGTTGATTCTCCCGATCAAATTGCAGGTTGAGCGACAGAACATAGAAACTGCCTTTGAAGTTTTACTGGGAAGCGCAGATGCTGCCAAACAGCGTGTGGCCGAATTGATCGAGTTTGCTGGTCAAACCCCGTACACAAGGGATGAAATTTTCCAAGCCAGCCGTGTTCTGGAGGTTTTCACAAGAGGTGCCCTTTCTACCGGCGATGGCTTAAAAATGGTCGGTGATATTGCAGCAGGTACACAAAATGAGTTTGAACGCGTAGCATTCTGGGTTGGACGCTTGTATGATGCCTTAGAATCAGGAAGACCAATCGGGGAAATGCTGATGCGCCTGCAAGAGATGGGGGCACTTACTGGTGAAGGCAGGGAGCGGATTGAGAAACTGGCTAAGTCAGGGCAGGACATAACACGGATTTGGCCCGAGGTGGCTAAAGAATTTTCCCGGTTTGACGGAATGATGGAAAGAATGTCCCAGAACCTTGGCAATTTACTGCTCAGCGTCAAGTCATTCTGGACGAACAACATCATGATGCGCTGGGGCAAAGGTCTAGACAGTGTTTTGTCACCTTTGCTTACCGACTTTAGAAATTGGCGGAAAGAGAACTCTGATTTAATCGAAGCAATGGGAGACAGCATTGAGCAAGCTGGGAGAAGGTTTGCCGGCTTTTTTGATACCATCTTCCGAAGTGTAGGCCGAAACTTTGATGAGCTGATACGTTTGCCCGAGTTTCAGGAAGCAGACTTCATCGGCAAACTTAAGCTTTCATGGGATAGGTTGATAACACAACCGTTGTCTGAGTGGTGGGAATCCGGTGGCCAGGATCAAGTAGGCAGAATCATGGGGAATATTGGGCATTTTATTGGTAGCTCATTAAATGCAGTGATTATGTCTGCGCTAGGGCTTGCCGGGGTTGAAGGCAGTGATGCTGGCAGTGTTTACAAAGACATTGGAACTACGGCTGGTAGGAGTTTCTTGGAAGGTTTCCTGGAAGGTTTTGACGCAAATGAAGTGACAAAAAAGCTGTGGGAAGCGTTTAAAAACATCCAGCCTAGCTTCCTAGGAGGACAAACACAAAGCCTGGGTGGCACTATCATGGCCCTGTTGTTTGATGCGTGGTTGCTGACAACTATAGGCCGCATATTCAAAGGGCCAATTACTCTTGGAAGAGGGTTATTCCGAGGTGTCCGACGTGGTTGGAATGTTGGCAAGGATGTCTTTGGCCGGATGAGGGACATGCGAAGGGGTGGTACTAAAGGTCCGCTCAGAGACTCTCCTTTGCTGCCTAATATACCGAAACTGCCAGGAGGAATAACCCGTTTTGCTACTCGTGTTCCGATTGTTGGTCCAGCACTGGGATTATTTACTCTAGGTGCTACTCCGAAAGAAGAGTTACCAGGTACCATTGGAAGTATAGGTGGTGGCATGGCTGGTGCGGCTGCAGGAGCAGCCATAGGCTCTGTTATCCCTGGTATTGGCACTCTTGTAGGGGGCTTGATTGGCGGTATTTTGGGATCTTTTGGTGGTGAAAAGATCGGCGAATGGCTTGGGAATATCGACTTTTCCAGAGTCTTTGACAACATCAAAGATGGTGCGTCATCAGCCGCCGAATGGGTTAGCACCAAATGGAACGAATCAATTACCTGGATAAGCGGCAAGTGGAGCGATTTAAGTAATTGGTTTTATGAGAAGGTCTGGACGCCTATCAGCGACGGGGCAATCAATACCATTAACTTCTTTGTAGGCCTTTGGGACTTAGGTAGGGAGTTGGTTACAAAAGCATGGGGACCGATCAGTGATTGGTTTCGTGAAAATGTATGGACTCCTATTGTTCAAATGGCTGGCGCAGCTGCCCTTTGGATCGGGGAGAAGTATGGTGAAGCAAAAGAATGGCTTACTGAAAAATGGACGACTCTCTCAGAATGGTTTGTTGAAAATGTATGGACCCCCATTACTGAATCTGTAAGCGCTGCTGCAGAGTGGGTAAGCGAAAAATTTAACGCAGCAAAAGAGTGGATTCAAGAAAATTGGGGGCCTGTTGGGGATTGGTTTTATGAAGAAATTTGGACACCGATTATGGAGGCATCTGCTGTAGTTAGTGAATGGATTAATGAAAAATTTGAACAAGTAAAAGTATGGATAGAAGAACAATGGTCCCCTGTTAGCGATTGGTTTGCCGAGAACGTTTGGGATCCAATTAAGACAGGCGTAGAGTCAGCTACAGAGTGGATCAAATCTAAGTTTGAGGAAGCTAAAACATGGGTTCAAGATATCTGGTCCTCGATAACTGGCTGGTTTAGTGATATTACCGAAAGAGGTTCAAGAGTTACGGGCTTAAAGACAAGTAAGCAACGAAGGGCAGCCAATTTAAGTGTTTACTCAGGTCCGGGACCAACTCCATATGCAGACGGTGGGCTAATTCGCCGGCCACATATCGGATTGGTAGGTGAAGAGGGTCCAGAGATGATCATCCCACTCTCTGCATCCCGACGGAACCGTGCCTTGGATCTCTGGATGAAGACCGCCAAGTATCTTGGTGTAAGGCAGTATGCAGATGGCGGCATCACAAGCCCGACAGCACCTGTCGATCCTGTTTCGACTACAAAAAGGGGGAATATCAACATCATGGTTAATGTAGGCGGTATTTCTGTAAAGATACCAGCCGAAAAAATAGACACAACCAATAAGAAGGAAACAGCAGAAGAAATTGCATTTGAAATTTCCCGTAAGTTGCAAGAGGTTTTCGGGAATATGCCAATAGTTAGCACAAACTAATCATTTTAGGACTTTTGTATTGCTAATGCTGCCTCCTTATAGTATCTTTCTTAGTGAGATAATATTAGCAAAATATGGGGGTGGCATTTTTGTTTGCTTTGTTTATTATTGTCGGATTACTACTATTTTTAGGGTCTATTGTATGGTTGATAGTGCATCTCTTTAGAAAGAAGCCCTTAAAGAAGCCGGGGTTGTCACTCTTAATCGGAGTGGTATTGTTTATAATTGGGGGTATAATGGCACCGCCAGCAGACGTTGAAGACGCAGCCAATAAAGATAATGCAGTCTCTGAAACAGCAATGAAAAACGAGGATGAAGAAGAAAGCGTAGTAGAAGAGAATGAGGAATCCGAAGATAAAGACGAGATTAAAGATACCAATGAACCTGATAAACAAGAATCAGACAATAGTCTGCTTGCGGTGTACGCTCAAGACTTCATACCTTTGGTGACTGATGGAAATGTATATATGTCTAATGAAACATATGATTTTATACGAGAAAACGCTGATCTGTTTCCCGCAAGAGATGAAGAAAGTCAAAAGAAAGTAAAGGAAATGGCTGACACTTCAATCACTATCAAGCATTTGAACAAAGATGTAAGTCCTTACCTGACCACGATTGTTACATTTGAGGGCGGTGTAATATCTATTGAGTCTCAGAAGTTAGAAGACGATATTACTGTTTCCGTTTTACACGTAATGGATGACAACTTTGATTCATATCAAGTATTAACGTTTGGAGATACTGAGGATATCTTTGACGATGATTATGTAAGGTTTTGGGGTGTTCCGGTTGGTCCATCTCATTTTCCAAACGTGTCAGGCGGTATAACAAACGTACAAGTTATTTATGGTGCGCATATTGAAAAACAGTAAAAATCATAGGCTACCGGCTGTTCGGTAGCCTGTTTGTTTGGAGACAGCAAGGTTAATCCTGGGCTGTCTTTTTCTGTGAATGAGGTGATCGCATGAAATTCTCCTTGCTTGATCCAGAAACGAAAAACGCTCTGGTGTTTCCTATTGCCCCCACAGAAGTAGAGATTGAGATGGGGCCAAAAATATTCACCGTGTCCCCTATCAATCTTGGGGAAGTCGATATACAAAGGGGCCGGCAGCCCATCAGATTCACCTGGACGGGGTTGCTTCCCGGGCCGGGCAGAAAGTTGCCTGGTGTTGCTGTGTCTCAAAAGCCTGATGACATCGAACAGCAGATCAGGCGATGGATAAATACAACGACAGGGAAACAGCTGCGCCTGGTGATCACAGGTACGAAGTGGAATATCCCTGTTTTGGTGAGTGGGTTCAGGTCAGTTCCTGGTGGTGGATACGGTGATATCAACTATACCATCACATTGACAGAATGGCGTGAAATGGTTGTCCGCGAGACACAGGGGAAAATGAGAGTGGCAAGCCAACGTCCATCGTCAAAGCCGAAGCAAAAAACATACACTGTCAAGCCCGGGGATAGTTTGTGGAAGATTGCCCAAAGGTTTACAGGAAGTGGAGCACGTTGGCCTGAGATATGGGCAATCAATAAGTCCAGAAGCCGCAGTAAAAACCCTGATCTCATCTACCCGGGTGAAGTGTTCCTGATCCCGTCGGGGTGGTAATCATGGACATCTCAAAAGTGCAATATCGGGTGTTTGTTCTGAAACCCGATGGAAGCAAAGTCTATTTTGACAGTCTGCTGCTTGAAGGGTTCTATGAAGAGAACGAAAGTGAGTTGGCCAGCAGGCTGGAAGTTACTCTGAAGAACATCAAACGCAATAACGCTTGGATCCACCCTCTTGTTGCGCCTGGTGCTTATGTTTTTCTGCAAGCTACTGACGGCAACGGGTGGCAAGAAGTGTTCAGGGGCCGCGTGTACAGGTGGCATACAACACCGGACGATGATCATATTGTGGGATTCACGGCTTACGACTCACTGTATCCCCTTCAACAATCAAAAGAGCACAAGTATTACCGGAAGGGCGAGACGGCGGTTTCCTGTATCAGAGGATTGGCCAGGGAGTGGAATATTCCTCTGGGTCGCATTGATGGACCGAATACCAGGCTTGCCAAGAAACTCTACCGTTCAACACGGATTGGAGATATCATCGCTGACCGCCTTGAGGAAGCAAGAAAGAAAGGCAGTGGCCGATATGTCGTTCGCAGCACAAAAGGAAAACTGGAAGCGGTAGCAGAGGGGAGTAACAACACAGTCTACATTCTTGATCAAGGATGGGCCGAGACAAGCTTTGATGAGAAAAACATCGAAGGTCTGATCACTAGGGTAAAAATATACGGCAATGAGGACGACGAGGGACGAGCAACGGTCAAGGCAGTCAAAAACGGTAAAACAGAATTTGGTGCGCTGCAAGAGATACTGTATAGCTCCTCATATGACAGCATGTCAGAGGCTAACAAGGCAGCTGAGGAGCTTTTGAAAGAGGAAGGGAAGCCCAAGGTTACCAGAACCGTGTCCGGTCCAGACATCCCGTGGATTAGGAAAGGCGATCGTATCAAAGTGGCGTCTGGTACCATTGGCAAGAGAGGATCGAACGGTAAATGGGAACCTGTTGATTGTATTGTGACAGGTATCTCGCATGATCTCACAAACCTGCGCATGACCTTGACCTTGAGGGAGTGAGGATATGGGAAAAGGGACAAACGCTTTAGCCAAAGCGATCATCTCGGCAGCGCAAAGGGTATATGATCGTCGCTCCACACCGGCTATGCTGGGCCGTATTACAAGCAACAGAAGTTTGCTGTTGGATGATGAGATTCAGATTCCGAATGGTGACTATTTGGTGGTTGATATTGACCCACCGATTGGCCCGGGCGATCGGGTGGTTTGCCTCCCTCTGTTGGACGGAAGCGAATTTGTGGTCATTGGAAGGGTGAAGTGATATGCCAGACTTGTATCCAATGTTTGATGTGCCAGAGGATATTGCGGAGGAAGAGGTTGAAGCGCCAGAAATTGATCTGAATCCGTTGAAAACAGCAGCCTTTGATTTTAATAAAGGTGAAACAATCGTGGATTTAAAAGGTCGTGTCGTGATGGCTGAGAATCAGGCAGCTTATCGGCAGTGGGTGATTAAATGCGTCATGACCGAGCGCTATGAGTATCTGGCTTATGGGCCTGATTTTGGCGTAGAAGTCAAGGCCATTATGCGAGCCAACTATCCCCGGGACATCGCGGAAAGTGAATTGGAACGGACTATCAGGGAAGCGCTGATGGTTGATCCTCGGACAGTATCGGTTGACAACTTTGTCTTTGAGTGGCAAGCCGATAGTGTTTTGGTGAAGTGCGAAGTGGAAAGTATTTATGATCAGGAAGAATTTACGTTCCGTCTAACCGCCTAGCTAGGAGGTGAAAAATTGTGGCCGTTCAAATACCAAAATTTGTTCCACCTGATTTTCTGCAGAATCAAGATGTGGATACCATCCATCAAAAAATGATTGAACAGGCCCCACCTGACTTTGACACGTCAGAGGGGTCTCATTTTTGGGATCTGACACGTCCGGTAGCGCTGGAGAAAGCCGAGATGGTGGAACTTACTATCCTGAATACGTTGCAGTTGATGTACCCCCAGTTTGCCGAAGGTATCTACCTTGACTATCACGGCCAAACAGTGGGTGTCACACGTTTGCCAGCCACAAAAGCAACAGGAACAGTTACGTTCACCGGCACAGAAGGCACTACCATACCAGCAGGAACTGTTGTGTCAACCGTAGCAAGCGAAGATAGTCCCTCTGTCCAGTTTGTCACTTTGGAAGAAGTGACAATTGACGAGACCGGGAATGTTGAAGTGGCCATAGAGGCCGTTGAAGCAGGAAAAACAGGAAACGTTCCTGCGGGTGCAATCCAAGTATTGGGCGCTCCGATCAGTGGGGTTGAATATGTCACCAACGCCAGTCCAACGTCAGGCGGAACAGATGAAGAAGATGATGAATCATTTCGCTACCGTATCCTGGAGCGCAACCAAAACAAATCCATGAGTGGTTCCAGACAGGACTATATTCGATGGGCTATGGAGGTTCCCGGTGTCGGGAATGTCCAAGTGCTTCCCGAGTGGGATGGTCCGGGGACGGTCAAACTGTTGGTTATGGACGCTAACGGTGCGCCAGCTAGTCAAACTATCATCGACGCAGTGCAGGATCACATTGCTCCAAATGGGCGCAATGGAGAAGGCTTGGCGCCCATCGGGGCCTTGGTAACGGTGGCTGCTCCTGTACAGAGAGAGATAGATATATCTGTGCAATTGACGCTGGAAAGTGGATATGACCTGCCCGGTGTCGTAGATAGGATTGAACAGGCACTGACGCAATATTTTATTGAAGTGGGGATAAACGGTGTGATTCGTTATAACGAAGTTGGGGCGCTCATCATTAACGTGGATGGTGTGCTAGATTACACTAATTTAACCGTCGATGGTGGCACGGTAAACGTTCAACTGGATGAAAATGAAATGGCCATTCTCGGGACGGTGACTGCAACATGAGCCTGAAAGACGAGATTGTCACGTCTGAAAGTGGCCGGCGCATGATGGGGTACGTGTTGCCGATTTACGACTTTGACCGTTTCATGCTCACCCTTTTCCAACTTGCAGGGATCCAGGTGGACGA
>CALFAC010000037.1 GCA_937927935.1 uncultured Bacillaceae bacterium | reverse complement strand
CACAGTATATGACGGCCCGCTCCAGGAAAAGGAGCAGTCTCTTTGCCTTTGTGGCTCCAGTGGTCATGTTCATCACGGTTTTCTTTGACCTTAACCTGTGGCAGGCCCTTATTTTATTCCTGGGCGCGGCAGGATTGCTGTTGGCCCTTGGGCCGTTTGCCGTTGAGCTGGGCAATGAAGAGGAACCCCTCTGGTAAGCGGTGAGCCCTGGTAAGCGGAGAGGGCCATGCTGTGTTTGGCCATTTTTCACATCGTTGGATGACTCATTCATGGTAAACAAAGGAGGAAAACACCTTGAAACGGATCAGTCTGTTGGCTTTATTTTTTTGCCTCGTTTTGGCGGCATGCGCTGCTTCGGATGAGACGGAGGCAGATCGTGAAAACGGGGAGCCGGTTGAGGGAGCCGAGGAGATCATCGCGCTGACTGAAGAATTTATTTCAGCCCTGGCCAAGGGGGAATTTGAAACGGCTACCCAACATTTTGACGAGACCATGAAGAAAGAGTTGCCGCCGGAAAAACTGGCCCAACTATGGGCCGATCTGGAAAGTCAGCTTGGCCCTTTTGCTGAACAGCGCTACGATCGCACGGAGGAACAGGGCGGTTACCGCCTCGTTTTAATGGATGGCTCCTTTGAACAAGCAGATGTGGTTTTTCAGGTCACCTTTGATGGGCAAAATCGGATCGCCGGCTTTTTCATTCGCTAATAGAGTTTGAAAGAGGGGCTCGTTACGCTAGCCAAAGCGGTCCAAACCCTGGTGGAATAAAAGGGGAGAGCTTCATGCTCTCCCCTTTTCATTTACATCACGCTAAAGTAGCGGGCTTCAGGGTGGGCGAACACCATGGCGGTGACGGAGGCTTCCGGTTCCATCATGAAGCCTTCCGTTAGGCGGATGCCGATCTCCTCCGGATTGATTAAGCGAAACAGTTTGGCCTGGTCCTCCAGGTTGGGGCAGGCGGGATAGCCGAAGGAGAAGCGCTGTCCCCGGTATTTACCCTGAAAACGGTCTTGCATGGTGAGGTCTGGAGAATCGGGGAAGCCCCATTTATCCCTGATCTCCTGATGGAGGCGCTCGGCAAATCCTTCAGCCAGCTCCAGGGCTAAGGCTTGCAAGGCATGGCTTTTCAGATAATCCCCTGCCTCTTTCCACTTCAGGGCTTTTTCCCGAATGCCCTGTCCGGCCGTTACGGCAAAGAAGGCGATATAATCCATCTGGCCGCTTTCCACCGGTTTGAGGTAATCGGCTAAGCAGAGGTACGGTTGTTCAGCCTGCCGGGGGAAGGTGAACCGTTCCAGCACTTGGGAGGGGTCTTTTGGATCATAGATGAGCACATCATCTCCGTCGCCCTGGGCAGGGAAAAACTGATACACGCCGTGGGCGGAAATTAAACCTTCTTCTTGGGCTTCCTGTAACAGCTGGTCGATCAGCCCTTTCAATTCTAGGGCCCGCTCATCCTTTTCCTCCAGCAGGCGGGACACTTTTCCTTTGAGTCCCAGGTGATGGCCTAAGAGCATCTGCCAGTTGATGTAGGGGATGATTTGGGCCACCGGATAATTTTTTAAGACGTGGCGGTTTAAATCGGTCGGAACGCTGACCGGCACTTCGGTGGAGACCGAGGAGCGCACTTTGGTGGCTGTTAAGGTGGCCGCACCTCTAGAACCAGATTCTTGCCGGGTCTCCTGGGACTGTTTGGTTTTCCGTTCGGCCAATAGCTGCTCCACTTCCCCAGATTGCAGCCGGTTGGCCAGGGATAATCCTTCCATCGCATCTTTGGCGTAAAGGACCAAGCCTTCATATTGGGGGGCAATCTTTTGATCGGTAAACTTGCGGCTTAAGGCGGCCCCACCGACAAGAATGGGGATGGCAATGTTGGCCGCTGACAAGTCCTGTGCGGTGAGCACCATCTGTTGGGCCGACTTAACCAGTAAACCGGACAAGCCGATGATGTCGGGATTTTCTTTACGGATCACTTCGATCAAAGTGTTGGGGGCCACATTGATCCCCAAGTCGATCACGTTGTAGCCGTTGTTGGTCAGGATAATGTCCACCAGGTTTTTACCGATATCATGCACATCCCCTTTCACGGTGGCCAAAATCACCTTCCCTTTACCGGCATCCTCCGCCTTCTCCATATGGGGCTCCAGATAGGCCACCGCCGCTTTCATCACTTCGGCGCTTTGCAACACTTCGGCCACGATCAGCTGGTTTTCGTTAAAGAGGCGGCCCACTTCCTTCATGCCGTCCATCAAGGGTCCATTGATGATGTCTAAGGGATTATGATAGGTGGCCAAGGCCTGATCCAAGTCGGGATAGAGCCCCTCTTTGGTTCCTTCCACCACATAATGGGCCAGCCGTTCTTCCAAACTCATCTGGGTGGTCACTTTTTTCTCCTTGCTTTTCATCCCTCTGAAGTGGGCGGTAAAGGCGGCCAAAGCTTCATCGCTGGTGTTAAAGATCAGCTTTTCGGCCAGCTTGATCTCCTCTTCGGGAATGGACGCAAAGCGCTCCAGCTTTTCGGTGTTGACGATGGCATAGTCCAACCCGGCCTGGGTGGCGTGATACAGATAAACGGCATTTAACACTTCCCGGCCCACAGGGGGAAGACCAAAGGAGACGTTGCTCACCCCTAAAATGGTGAGACATTCCGGCATCGCTTCTTTGATGAGCCGGATCCCATCCAGGGTGGCCTTGGCGGAGCCGATATACTGTTTATCGCCTGTTCCGACGGGAAAGACCAGGGGATCAAAGATGATGTCCTGAGGGTTGACGCCGTATTTATTGACCAACAGATCATAGGAGCGTTTGGCGATGGCCAGCTTATCTTCCGCTTTGACGGCCATGCCCCGCTCATCGATGGTGCCCACCACCACCGCAGCACCGTAGCGATGAATTAAGGGGACCACCTTTTTAAAGCGCTCTTCCCCGTCCTCCAAGTTGATGGAATTGATGATGGCTTTTCCTTGGCAGTAGGTGAGAGCCTTTTCAATCACCTTTTCATCGGTGGAGTCGATCATTAAGGGCACTCTCACTTTATTTACCACCTGCTGCAGCAGTTTTTCCATATCCTCTAGCTCATTCCGGTCCGGATCGGCCAGGCAGATGTCGATCACCTGGGCCCCGCCCTTCACCTGGGCCCGGGCGATTTCGGCCGCCTGTTCATACTCCCCTTCCACCACCAGCTGTTTAAAGCGGCGGGAGCCAATCACATTGGTGCGTTCCCCCACCAGGATGGGCCGCATGTTTTCCTCATAAATGAGGGGGTCGATGCCGGAGATGGCATGGGGATGGCCTTCAGGGATGGGGCGGGGGGCGTAATCTTTAACCGCCTCGGCGATCGCTTTTATATGTTCCGGTGTGGTCCCGCAGCAGCCTCCAGTCAGATTGAGCCATCCTTTTTCGGCAAAGGCGGCCAGTTTGGTGGCCAATGATTGAGGCGATTCATGATAGCGTCCCTCTTCATCCGGCAAGCCGGCATTGGGATAACAGAAGACGGCCGTGGTGGCCAACTGCGATAATGAACGCAAATGGTCGGTCATAAATTCAGGGCCGGTGGCACAGTTTAAACCGACGGCAACGGGCTGCATATGTTCCAAGGAGAGATAGAAGGCCTCAATATTTTGACCGGCCAGGGTGGTGCCCAT
>CALFAC010000036.1 GCA_937927935.1 uncultured Bacillaceae bacterium | reverse complement strand
GCCCCAGGGCCATCTTCCGCTATTTGCGGAGCAAGTCCCTGTTGACCAATACAGCTCCTCCCTTAAGCTTAAAGCAGATGGGAGGAGGAAGAAGATCATGAAAGCGTTGGCCGCTGTAGCCCGTCGGCCCGGCCTTCCTTTTTCCCTGGAACAAGTTGAACTGGATGAGCTTCGCCCCGATGAAATTTTGATCCGCATGGTTGCGGCAGGGATTTGTCATACCGATATCAGTGCCGCCAACCAGCGTCTTCCGGTGCAGTATCCCATTATATTGGGCCATGAAGGGGCCGGCATTGTGGAGCAAACGGGGGAGCAGGTCAAAACAGTGGCCAAAGGGGATAAGGTGTTGCTATTACCCGATTATTGTGGCCATTGTGACCGCTGTACTCAAGGGCAAACCACCTATTGCGAAAATTTTATGCAAGTCGCCTTCAGCGGAGAAAGGGAGGGTGATCCCCGGGCACGGTTGGGTGATCAGGCTGTTCGGGCTGCCTTTTTTGGCCAATCTTCCTTTTCCACTTATGCTTTGGTGACTGAACGCAACATCCTTAAAGTGGATCCGGCAGCACCGCTACATCTTTATGCCGCCTTAACCTGTGGTATCCAAACCGGCGCTGGGGCGGTTCTTAATGTTTTGCGTCCTCAGGTAGGTTCTTCCATCACCGTCTTCGGTGTGGGAGCCGTGGGACTAGCTGCTATCATGGCCGCCGTAAATGCAGGAGCCAGCACCATTATTGCCGTGGACCGAGTGGATAGCCGTCTGGAAATGGCCAAAGAGTTGGGAGCCACGGCAACCCTTAATACCGAAAAGAGCGCGGATGTCGTTGGAGAAATTAGGAGGCTGACGGGGAGTGGGAGCGACTTTACATTAGATACAACCGGTTCACCTGCCTTGATTCGATCAGCCGTTGAATCGTTAGCCATCCGAGGCACCTGTGCCCTCCTCACGGGAACCGGGTTGGAAGTGACATTTCCAATTGCTTCTATATTAGTAGGTGGTCGAACAATCCGGGGTATCATTGGTGGCGATTCAAGTGCAGGGCTAACGGTAAAAAAATTGATCCAGTTATATGAGCAAGGACGTTTTCCCTTTGACCGTTTGGTGCAGCATTTTCCTTTTGAGTCCATCAATGAGGCGATTGAGGAGATGCTATCCGGCCGTGTGATAAAACCGGTCTTAACATTTGATTGACAGACACCATATGAAGATTAATTAAAAAAATAAGGGGTGTCCTACCACCTGTAGAGGTAGTGGGACACCCTGTTTATACATGTTTAATTTAGACCTAGCAACTTTTGGGCATTGCGGAAAGCAATTTTCTCTCTCTCTTCCGGCGTAATGTCTAACTGTTCAATAATGGCGATGGTGTCGCGGATGTAACCAGGACCCTTTTCCGGATCAAAGGGGCAGTCCGAAGCAAATAAAACCTTATCCACCGAATAAAATTCAAGGCCGCAGATCATGGCCCCTCGGGAACCGAAAGTGGCAGTATCAGCATAAAAATCTTTAAAGTATTCAAGGGGCCTCCGCTTTAAGCGCTTCAAAACGAGCGTTAAATCTTCATCGGTGGTCCGAGAGCCCAGCTGATCCATTCCTGGACCCACCCGTCCTTCAAAAAAGGGCACCATTGCCCCCATATGATGGGCCACCACTTTTAAGTTTGGAAATTGATCCATTATCCCCGAGAAGACCAATCGGGCCATGGCCGCGCTTGTCTCATATGGCCAACCAAAATAAAATGATGGGGATACTTTTGGACCAGTTCAGCCATCCCTTCATTGGCCGCTTTGGCCAAATCTTCCGTCACCTCAGGGGGCCCATGGCTTCCAAGGGGGGCATCCCCAGTGAGATCACCTGGGTATAGTTATATTGGGCAAACTGCTCGATGATGCGCAAACGGGTATCCAGATCATACATGGCAGGAATGCTGCGCATGCGGCCAGCAATGTCTTGCCCTTCCTGATCCAGTTGCAGTAATTTTTGCCACAGTTTTTCCGGCATAAAATGATTAAAGACATCGATATATTTCATGTTTATCCTCCTAGCTCAATTAGTTCCAAATCTCATGGGCTAGCTCAACCACCAATTGCAACTTGCGCCATTGTTCATCTTCACTTAATAGATTCCCATCTTCAGTAGAAGCAAAGCCGCATTGGGTACTGAGACAAAGCTGGTCTAAATTTACATATTGGGTTGCTTCTTCCACACGCCGTTTAATATGATCGGGGTTTTCCAATTGTCCAAATTTAGAGGTGATTAAACCCAGCACTATGGTTAAATCAGATCGGTTCACAAAACGCAAGGGACCAAAATCACCCGCCCGCTCGGAATCGTATTCCAAGAAAAAGCCATCGATGTTAAGTGTGCCAAAAAGGAGTTCAGCCACTGGTTCATAGCCCCCCGAGGCAAACCAGGTGGAACGGAAATTGCCTCGACAAATATGCATGGTGATCGTCAAATCTTCCGGTCGGTCCGAGATGGCCTCGTTTATTGTGTTGGCGTAGCGAATCTGGAGCTTTTCCGGATCATACCCTTTCTGGCGCAGTTCCTCTCTTTGTTCTGCGGAACAAAAAACGCCCCAGGAAGTATCGTCTAACTGAAGATAGCGGCATCCCGCTCGATAAAAGGCTTGTATGGCTTGTTTATAGGCTTGGGCCAAATCATGGAAAAATAGGTCCTCATCTTCATACAGGTCAGTGTCAATGATACCTCTGAGATGAAGCATGCTGGGACTGGGGATGGTCATTTTAGCGGTGTGTTTTTCCCCGGTAATTTGATGCAAAAACTTATAATGGTTAAGCATGGGATGGTGACTAAAACCAAGTTTACCCGTCACCTTAATGCCCCTGGCCTGGGTCTCTGTATTATGAAATTGAATGCCGCTGCTGCTGGTAAAACGTTCCACTCCATCCAATTCTTCAAGAAAGTCAAAATGCCACCAACTTCTTCGAAACTCCCCGTCTGTGACAGCTTGAAGGCCGATTGCTTTTTGTTTTTCCACTACCCGCTTGATTTCCTCATCTTCGATCGCTTTCAACTGTTCGGCATCCAGTTTTCCTTCAGCCAGCTGCTGTCGAGCTGCTTTTAAGCGCTGGGGCCTTAACAAGCTTCCCACTTGGTCCGCACGAAACGGCGGTTTTTCTCGCCAAGTTGTGGTTTGGTCGTGAATGGTCATAACGGGCCTCCCTATCGAAATTTGAGGTAAAATCATAAGAATTTTCAACGGTTGGACATTTTCATGATAGCAAATCTCTTCATTCAAGTAAATCTATTGAAAAAATGAAATTGACAAGGGAC
>CALFAC010000035.1 GCA_937927935.1 uncultured Bacillaceae bacterium | reverse complement strand
CGCAACCTGCGCACCCACAGCCTGCACGACCCCGTGGCCTACAAGCGGCGCGAGGGCCACATGATGCCCTGGGAAAGATCCAACACTTGGTGATAGGGTTGGAACCACTGGATACCCATATCCTTGACAACTTCATCCCAAAACCAGGCTATGTCGTCAATCGAGTGTTGATAAAAACGGTCATAATCGTTAAAGCCCAGCTTCTGCATCAATTGGTAGAGGCGGGTCTTCCTTTGATCTTCCTCGTTCATCTGCCAAACAGCACGACCTGACATGGTGCTCTCTCCCTTTTAAACCAACGTACCTGATGAACATGCCTGATGGTTAAAACCTCTCGTCAATCGACAAAGGCAACAGCTCTGGTCCAGGCACCGCTTCCATTTTTGAGTTTGATCGGAAAGGCACAAAACTTAAATCCGTAAGGCTTGGGCAACTGATCCAGATTGGCTAATTTCTCGATCTGACAATACTCTTTATCTTTGCCCACAAAATGAGCCGCCCACAAAATTCCATCCCGCGGATTTTGCTTATATTGTTCCGCTTGTAATTTTAAAGAGATGTCCCAGCCCCAACCGTCTGTGCCCATCACTTTAATGCCTTGATCAATCAACCAATGGGTGGCTTCGGCCGAAACACCGACGTGACAATCGGCATAATCGTCATCATACATTTTCTTGTCGGCATCTGAACGGATGAGCACGATATCAAACGGCTTTAATTGATAGCCGATTTGATCCAGTTTTTCGATCAGATCGCTGACCTGAATCGCATAGCCTGGCGGTTTATCGGTAAAATCTAACACCACCCCATCGCTGAAAAACCATTCCAGTGGTAACTGGTCAATCGTTTTGGCCGGCTTTCCCTCCGAAGTGGGCCAGTAATGATAGGGGGCATCCACATGGGTGCCACTGTGAGAGGTGATTGTTAGAAATTCCCCGGCCAATCCTTTTCCTTCCGGAAAATCACTCGCTTTTAAACCAAATAAGGTGGTGCTCATTCTTTCAGCACTTTCTTCGTGATTTTCATAGCGAATGGATAAGGGAAGGGGGTCTTTCACTTCCGTGTCCAAAGGAATACTCAAATCTATGATTCTCATTTTTTTCACCCTCCCGGTCTAGAGATAGAATAATATTATAAATATACATTTAATATTAAAAATATATATTTTTGGGATCTAAAGGCACACCCAATTCCACCCGCCCATAGTTCTCCCCGGCAAAGTCAAAGTTTAATGCAGCATGCATGGACATGATTTGCGTATCTCTCCAATAACGTTGAATGGGATTATTTTCATAAATGGAAGTGGCCCCGCTGTTTTTAAAAAGCTCCTGTACCGCCCGACCGCTTATTTCCGCCACATAGGCAAAATCTCTAGCCAGTCGCACTTTGACGGGCGTATCAATTTTTTGTCCCGATTGCAAAATTTTCACAGCGTGATGGAGAAGGAGGTCAGCGCTATCAAGCTCAACAGCAATCCGGGCCAACCTGATCTGCTGATGGGTAAATTGGGTCACTTTGGTCAGCGTATAAGCAGCCACTTTATTCCTGGCCGCCTCTTTCCATAACTCATAAGCCCCTTTGGCTGCCCCAAGGGTAGAGGAAGCCAGGAAAAAGCCGATCACAGTCAATAGCGGCAGTTGATAAATCTGACCTTTATTCACTTTCATCCCTGGTGCGTCGCATAATTTGGACCAGGCAACCAAATCAACGACTCTATGTTCAGGCACAAAGGCGTCCTCAACCACGATTGTTTTACTTCCGCTTCCTTTTATACCGGCCACAAACCAATCATCTTCAATCTCATAATCCTCTTTTGGGATTAAAAGCATGAGATGCTTTGGAAATTCCCCGTCTTTACTCGGTGGCATAAAGGCTCCCACCATTGCCCATTGGCAATGATCCACTCCTGAGGAAAAGGACCATTTCCCACTGAGCCGATAACCGCCGTTCACTTGAGTCACTTTACCAATGGGGGCAAAAGCAGAAGCGATTAAAGCGTCCTGATTTTGGCTCCACACTTCTTGTTGGGCTTGTTCTGGCCATCCGGCCAACATATACGAATGAAGCCCCAATAAGGTATAACACCAACCGGAGGATGGATCAGCCTTAGAGATTTCAATGGTGGTATCGACCAAGGCTTCCAAAGGGAGTTCATGTCCTCCCCAACGAGCCGGCTGCAATAAACGAACCAGACCAGACTTCACGATATCGTCAATGGTCTCTTTAGGAATCTTCCGCAACTCTTCCGTATATTTCCCTCGTTCTCGGATCACCTTGGCCAGTGATTTCGCTTTTTCCAGCGCTTCTTCATAGGTCATTTGGGAAGTGATATTTTTCATCCCACTCATCACCAATTCTCCTTTCATTATTTAGATGATGGGGTTACGTAATACCCCTAACCCTGTAATTTCAAGTTCCACTACATCCCCTGGTTCCAACCAGCGATGCACCTCTTCACCCAGTTCAAGTAAACAGCCATAACCCACCGTACCTGATCCTATAATATCCCCAGGATATAAAGTGACATCCTGTGAAGCGCGTTCGATCATCTGTCCGAAGGTATAGTAGATGTCCTTAAAATTGCCTTCCGACACCATTTTTCCATTGATCCTGGCCATCATTTTTAAATCGTAGCGATCATGGGTTCGATATTGTTCCAGTTCATCTTTGGTGACCAAATAAGGACCGATGGAGATGGCAAAATCTTTCCCTTTGGCTGGACCTAGATTCACTTTCATTTCCTGAAACTGCAAATCTCGGGCCGACCAATCGTTAAAAATGGTGTAACCGAAAATATAGTCCTCTGCCTCTTCCGCTTTGATGTTCCGCCCCTGTTTGCCGATCACACAGGCCATCTCTAGTTCATAATCTAGACGGCGACAGTTTTTGGGACGGGGGATGGGTTCCTCAGGCCCCATGATGGCCTGATGGTTAGAAAAATAGAAGACAGGAATCTCATACCATTCCTTGGGTACAGACTGGCCTGAGCGCTCTGTTGCATTTTTGACATGTGTTTCAAAAGCGGCAAAATCCCGAACACTGGGTGGATGGGGTAACGGTGCCAGCAAAGTCACCTGATCGAGAGAGTAATGGGGCTCACTATCTGTTAAATTGAACGAGCGAATAATGTCCATATACTTTTCATGATCCCTGATAAAGGTCAGCATATCAGTAGGTAACCGGCCATCACTGGCCAGGCTCATATCAACGACACCACTCCCCTGAACCCAGCCAGCCCTTGGTTGGTGATTTGGATCTCTAAATGTGACCAATCTCATTTCGATCCTCCTTGATTATTCCTTAGAAGTGGTAAAATCTATGACTCTACCAACTGAGCCTTTAACCAATCATACATTGGATAGGTTTTAGTCATATTGTCGGCTTGGCAATGAGCTGATCCCGTGCTATGACGGGGGACAATGTTTAAGACGCGTGGACAGGTGAGGGCATTGTACACTTGATAGGCATGTTCTACTGGAACCTGCCGGTCATCTTCACCATGGATAATGTAGGTGGGCATTTTGATCTTATCGGCCACACCTTGCAGGGTAAAATCTTTCAGTTTTTCTCTTGCTTCAACCATGTTTTCCGCCCCCACAACGTGCTGCAAAATTCTGGCCAGCGGATGATTATCCGGTCTGGAGGCCCACACACTGTAGTAATCAAAGACGGCTCCCCAGATGGCGCACGCTTTAAAGCGGGGCTCAAAAGCAGCGGATCTGGCCGCCATATACCCCCCCATGGATACGGCCATAATGGCCACCCGTTGGGGATCAATATCAAGCTGAGCGGTCGCCCACTCATAAGCTGCCGTTGCTGCCACATTGTAATCGTAACGCGTTACAATATGATTTAATCGCAAAGCAGCCCCCTGGCCTGGACCATCTACCGCTAATAAAGCGATGCCGCGTTCATTCAGCAGTTGAGCCGGGCCAAAATATAGCTCTTCCGCCGTTGAATCAAGCCCTCCAAACATAATGACCAAGGGACTCTTTTCTTGTTCGGCCACTGGGAAAAAATAACCGGGTAGAAATGAATTTTCATAGGGGATGTTTACCGCTTGGGGAGGATGATTGAGCATCGAAATCCCCTTTCGAAACGCCTCAACTCCCATCAGGTAAACATCTATTTTTTTAGGATCATCGGGCTGCAGAAAAAACTCAGCTGTGCGAAAATAGTTGGCAGCTCGTAAATAGGCCGCCCGGGCTGTTTCCATGTCCCCACGGTCTGAAGCCTGATTTGCTTCAGACAACGCCCTTTGGGCAGTATGAAACCATTCTTTATGAAAACGGGTAAAATCACCGGCTGGGATACGACTGGCTGTCTCCAACACTTCATTAATTTCTCCCCCACCAAAATGACACTGACCCAATATACGCACCACCTGATAGGAAAACATATAATGTTCAGGATAAAAATGCCACATCTGAATCACCTCAACTCATTTTAGATGGTAAAAATGTGATAATCTCCGGAAACAGGATAAGGAGGAGAAGGATGACAAAATCAGCAATGATAAAGGGTACACATCCTTTGTAAATGTCACTCATTTTACTTCCTTGATCCACACCCCGGATAATAAACAAACTTAATCCAAACGGGGGAGTTACCAGGGCTAACTCAACCAGAAAGACCAGCATCACGCCAAACCAAATGGGATCATAATTTAAGGCAACAATGGCTGGAAATATGACGGGCAAGGTTACAAACATGGCTGATACCATTTCAACAAACATTCCCAAGATGACGTACATCAAAATGACGGCGAGAAGAATGACAATCGGTTCTACGGAGAGCGACACCAAAAATTGGGATAAAGAAGTGGGTATTCTGGTGATGGCTAGGAAGTAACTAAAGATGTGGGCGCCCCCAATCATTAAAAAGATCATGCAACTTGTCTTGATCGTTTCCAATACACTTTCTTTTAAAATCCCCCAGGCAAAACCTTTGCGGACTAAAACGATCACAAAGGTCGTAAAAGCTCCAGCCGCTCCTGCTTCCGTCGGAGTAAATAAACCGAAGTATAAGCCTGCAATGACACAAAACACCAATATGGCAAATGCGCTTATATTTTTGAGCGACTTCAATCTTTCCCTAAAGGGAACTTTAGGTTCGGAAGGGGCCAGTGTCGGCCTTAACTTAACCAATACATAGACCACAATCATGTAAATGACGGCGATCATGAGTCCCGGGATCAGCCCGCCGATTAACAGTTTCCCTATCGATTGCTGCGTAATAATGCCAAACAGGATCATTAAAATACTGGGAGGAATCATGACAGCCAAGGGGCCGGCGGAAGCCACTACCCCGTAGGCCAATCTCCGATCCACGCCCGCTTTGATCATTTCGGGGATGGCTATCCGAGATAAGGTGGCTGTCGCTGCTGGCCCTGACCCGCTGGCTGCCCCAAATCCCGCTCCACCGACGATGGTGACTTGAGCCATGCCACCCGGTAAATGGCCTACCCATTTTTTGGCAGTCTCAAATACTTGAGGAATGATGCCTGAATAATAGGCTAAGTAACCCATCAATATGAACATGGGAATTGCAGCAAAATTGTAGTTTGATAAAACCTCATAAAAGGTACTTCCCATGATGTCCAGCGCAGGCGTCATTCCCCTGATTAAGACAAAACCGACAAAACCGACAAAGATCATCACGTAGGCGACCGGGACCCTGCTGAACATCAATACGATTAAACTCACCAGTCCAATAATACCGATACTATGGGGATCGAGAGGCATTTTTCACCCTCCGTTCAAAACGGTAACTCTACGCCTCTATATTGGGATATTTGTTTTCTTGTTGGTCCCGCATAACGGATATTTTTAAAATCAGCTGTAAACAATCGATCAATAGCCTGATGCTTAAAAGGGTCATTCCTAAGGCCACAAATCCTTTTGCCGGCCAAACCGGCAGTTTTAGCAGTGTGAAAGATTGATACTCTCCAAGTACGAAAGAGGTAATGGTATTTTGTGTGGTTTTATAGGCGATGATGGCAATCACGCCCAGGCCGATCAGACACCCTAATAGATCCAGCATATTTTTTACCCGTTCTGAGCAGGACTCAGTGGCCACTTCAACGATAATATTGGCTTTCTGTCCCTGGACATAAGCTAAACCGAACGACCCCAAAGCAATAAAGACATAGACAACCATTTCGTATACGCCCGATAGCGGCCGGTTAATTACGTTTTTCATCACAATATCGACGGTGACTAAAAACATCACCATGAAGGTTAATACGCCAGCCACCAACATTAAGAAATGCTCTATTTTTTGAAGCAAATGATCGAATCGATGAATGAAATCAGACATGTTTCCCTCAATCCTTTAAGGTGTCCCGTGCCAGACGGGACACCGTCCCTTTTCATTGAGCGCCTTATTGTTGTTCATATTTTTGGATCAGCTGTCTAAACTGATCCAGTATAGCTTGGCCAGGCAGCCCTCTCTCTTCTTGCTCTTTAACCCAGGTTTGCCATACTTTTTCTGCTGCCAATTCCCTCATGGTGTTAACATCCTCTTCTGTGGCCTCTACAATTTCTCCACCCGCCTGTTTGTAAACATCTTCAAAATGTTCTTCCCCTGCTTGATAAATTTGATAGAATGACTCCGGCTGAAAATCATTCTTAATTTCTTCAATAATAGTTTTTAATTCATCAGGAAGCTGATCCCAAGCTTGTTTGCTCATGCCGTACATCCCGGCAATCCCCGTTAAAGGTAACTTCCAGGCATATTTGGCCTCTTCATGAACACCAAAACTGATCGCTGTAAGCACACCAAACATCACGGCATCGATCGTTCCCTTTGTTATGGCATCATACGCTTCCGTAAACGGGACACTAACAGCAGCCATCCCTAATTCCTCGGCGATAATGGCCTGGGCTTCATCATTGGTCTGTACACGTAATCCTTTTAAATCTTCAAAACTGGAAATGGGCTTAGAAGCAACAAAATATTGCGGTGGGGCCTGAAGAAAGCCGATGGCCACGATGTTGGCATTGTCCACCTCCTGCTGTAACTCTGAACTGTTGGCATATAATTCTGTGATCGCCTTAGTAGCAGCCAAAGAATCTTGATATATGGACGGCATAGATCCCACTGTGCCCAGGGGCATTTTTCCTGATTGCCAGCTAGGGAAAACGAGAGCAACATCCACCACTCCAGAAACCATCTTATCTATTACGTCATAGCCGCTTGCTAATGAGCCGCTATAATATCTTTCAAAGGTGAGCTGACCGTCACTCCGTTTTTCAATTTCATCAAGAAATGCGTCCCAGGCATCCGTCATGGGAATATTAGGCGGTGAATGGGTGCTGGCCACCAACGTGATGGGTTCAGCCTGATTCTGGGTCGTTTCCTGGGGAGACGGTTCTTGCTCAGAGGTGTTATTGCCTGGTGATTCCGATGTGCCGGAAGGTTGAGTCTGATCTCCGCATCCAGCCAAACAGATCAGCACAACCAATAGGCTCATTAACACTTTCCTTTTTTTAACCAATCGCATGGAATGAACCCCCCCTTGATTGAAAATTCCTCTATTTGGAGGAAAATTCCTTAGAAAAATATTTGGCTCTGCCATCAGCTTCCCAGGGGAATATATTTCCCCAGGCATCATTTGGATTTTCCGATAACTTCCATTTAATGGGACCAAAATCAGGGGCAAAGATCAGACGTGAATTGGAATATAATTCAAACCGATTACCGCCCGGCTCAATCACATAGAAGAAAAATCCTTCCGCAGCTGCATGGCGAAAAGGGGCACCCATTTCCAGTTGATAGCCGCACTCAACAACATAATCAGCGGCAATCAATACCTCCTCACGACTTTCTACCGCATAACAGATATGGTTAAGCCTGCCCGGTTCATCATTGGGAGCTCTAAACACAGCCACATCATGAGATAGATTGGTGACGGAGAGAAAAGCACCCACTTCTGCATCAGCCGGTTCATCCATATAGATCCCTTCACGGTAGTAAAAACCTAAACTCTCATAAAACTGTCGGCAGCGGCTAACTGCAGTACTTTCTAAAGTGACATGATCGATTCGGCGCGGGGAAATGCCCTGCCCTCTGTTTTTTTGGGGACGATTGCGCCATTTGCTGCGGAGATGCTCCGGGGCTTCATATAGCTCAACGTCCCAAAAAATCTCCTCCACATGGCCATCTGGTGACGTAAACCGATAGGCTTTACCATGGCCCAGATCACCCTCGATCCAGCCGATCCCCAAACCTGTTCCTTCTATAAACCGCACGGCTTCTTCCAAAGCTTCCGGACTATCAGCCCGCCAGCCAATATGGCCTAATCCCGCTTTTTTGCCTTCCGTAATTTTCAAACTATGATGGAAAAACTCTCCCCAGGCACGTAAATAGACAGATTGCCCACTTCGTCCACTCTCCTCAAGTCCTACTACATTTTTAAAGAAATCCACGGTTTCATCGGGCTTGGGACTGTAAATTTCCACATGGGCCAGTTGTGAAATAAAATGCGGATTTTTACCCACTTAAAAATTCCTCCTTACTAATTTTTTGTAAAGTGATTTTCATAAACTCTGTTTTCACTCAATAATGAAGCAATTTCCGTGCCAACTTTAAAATGTGAGGAAATTTAGGCCTGATAAACCTTGATACACGCTAATAAAAAAATAGACAAGGCGTGTTTCAGTAACCATCATTGACTCACCTTGGTGTCCGAAAAATATACACTTTAACTTGAAACATGTTTGATTTGCAGACATAAAAAATCTTCGTGGAACAAAACCACGAAGATTGGCTTATGGTTTAATCCATTTAATCGATTTGATAACGTTTCAACTTCTCATACAGGGTTGAGCGGGACAGGCCTAAACGCCTGGCGGCCAAACTTTTGTTTCCACCCACTTCCCTTAATACCCTGATGATGGCTGACCGCTCCATTTCTTGTAAAGAACCGATTTTCTTTTTCGACGATAAGACGCTTTCCCCACTTCCCTGCTCCTCATTCTCTAAGCTGTACTCCACAATCTTCCTGGGCAGGTGGGTCACCTCAATCCGCTCCTCAGCCAGTAACATGGCCCGCTCCACCACATTCTCCAGCTCCCGCACGTTTCCCGGCCAATGATAGCGTTGTAAAAGAGAGAGCACTTCCTGAGACACTTTGGGAATCCGCCCCATCCTGCCCCTGGCCCGCTTCTCCATTAATTTCTCCACTAATAAAGGAATGTCTTCCGGCCTGTTGCGGAGAGGGGGAACGTGCAGGTGAATCACATTAAGACGATAATATAAGTCCAAACGAAAATTGCCGTTCTCCACCTCTTCTTCCAAACGACGGTTTGTCGCCGCGATCACCCGAAAATCCACCGGTATGAGCTCGTTCCCACCCACCCGGGTGATCATGCGGCTCTGCAATACCCTTAACAGTTTGGCTTGCAACTCTAAGGGCATCTCCCCAATCTCATCCAAAAAAACAGTGCCCCCGTTGGACAGTTCAAATTTGCCCAGCCGCCCTCCTTTACGGGCTCCCGTAAAGGCGCCGTCCACATAGCCAAACAGTTCACTTTCCACCAGATCCCGGGGAATGGCTGAACAATCGATCACCACAAAAGGCCCGTCGGCGCGATGGCTGTAATTGTGGATGGCCTGAGCAATCAGTTCCTTCCCTGTGCCACTTTCCCCCTCGATCAGCACATTGGCTTCCGTTCTAGCCGCCGCTTGGGCCATGGAGATCACTTCTTCCATCGCTTCGCTTTGATAGACAATATCTTTAAAATGAAACATGGGACTGGTGCTTACGATTTCGGCAATTTTCTTTTGTACGCTGTCCACTTTTTCAAAGATGATAATGGCCCCAATAATCTGTTTAACATCATCAAAAAGAGGTAAGGCAGAAATAATCAGATGGTGACTTTTCTTACCAGCACGAATAGAAAATTCCCGTCGGTACCAGCGCTCACCCGTCTCCAGGACAGATAGTATTGGGGCAGCCTGATCGATCACTTCGGCGAGCTTCCTGCCTATAACAGCTTCTTTATCGAGATCTAAAATGGTGGAGCCGCTCCTGTTTAAATAGGTGATCACCCCTTGTTGATCAACCGTCATATATCCTTCCCGAACAAACTCACAGATTGCTTTTTGAAATTTGCTCTTTAAAAAAATCCGTTCAGTAGAAATGGTTGTATCAAAGTGTAAAGCAATGAGACGGGTTAATAATTCTAAAAGTTGAACAATCTGGTTATTCTCTTTCAACACTGACGTACAAACCAGATAATAAACAATCTGTTCAAAAGAATAAACAGGCGCCACATAGACCCATTCCTTCCGGTTGAGCTGAGGGTTGTAGACGGATTGTTTACAGGCGATTAGCTTTTTTTCAAGCTGTAGGGAAGATATCCACGTCAGTGTAGAGGGAGATGACCATGTCAGCTCTTTTCTATTGACATCAAACAAACAGACGGGCTGACCATTTCCAGATAAAAATAATATCTGGGAGATGTCCTTTGTCCGAACAAACAACTGTTTCAAAATTCTTTCAAGTTTCAAGAAAAAGGGGTTGTCTTTTTGAATAGGCATGCCACCCCTCCTTAAAGAAAGTGTCCATCAAAACCAACTGTGATCCGCTCAACAACCTCTGATCTGGAGAATGAAGCTATTTAATCTGATACCGCTTTAATTTGTCATACAGGGTTGAGCGGGACAGGCCTAAACGCCTGGCGGCCAAACTTTTGTTTCCACCCACTTCCCTTAATACCCTGATGATGGCTGACCGCTCCATTTCTTGTAAAGAACCGATTTTCTTTTTCGACGATAAGACGCTTTCCCCACTTCCCTGCTCCTCATTCTCTAAGCTGTACTCCACAATCTTCCTGGGCAGGTGGGTCACCTCAATCCGCTCCTCAGCCAGTAACATGGCCCGCTCCACCACATTCTCCAGCTCCCGCACGTTTCCCGGCCAATGATAGCGTTGTAAAAGAGAGAGCACTTCCTGAGACACTTTGGGAATCCGCCCCATCCTGCCCCTGGCCCGCTTCTCCATTAATTTCTCCACTAATAAAGGAATGTCTTCCGGCCTGTTGCGGAGAGGGGGAACGTGCAGGTGAATCACATTAAGACGATAATATAAGTCCAAACGAAAATTGCCGTTCTCCACCTCTTCTTCCAAACGACGGTTTGTCGCCGCGATCACCCGAAAATCCACCGGTATGAGCTCGTTCCCACCCACCCGGGTGATCATGCGGCTCTGCAATACCCTTAACAGTTTGGCTTGCAACTCTAAGGGCATCTCCCCAATCTCATCCAAAAAAACAGTGCCCCCGTTGGACAGTTCAAATTTGCCCAGCCGCCCTCCTTTACGGGCTCCCGTAAAGGCGCCGTCCACATAGCCAAACAGTTCACTTTCCACCAGATCCCGGGGAATGGCTGAACAATCGATCACCACAAAAGGCCCGTCGGCGCGATGGCTGTAATTGTGGATGGCCTGAGCAATCAGTTCCTTCCCTGTGCCACTTTCCCCCTCGATCAGCACATTGGCTTCCGTACGGGCTGCCGCTTGAGCCATATAGATCACTTCTTCCATCGCTTCGCTTTGGTAGATGATATCCTTAAAGTGAAATGTGGGACTGGTGCTTACCATTTCGGCATACATCTTGGTTGCCTTTTCCATTTTTTGTAGTATGAACACAGCACCAACCAACTCATCCCTACCATCAATAATGGGAATAGATGAACAAATTAAATGTACTTTTCCTTTGGGAGTGGAAACGAATAGCTCCCTGTCATACCACGATTGACCTGTATCTAAGGCTGCTAACAAAAGCTCATATTCATCTATAATCTCACTGAGATATTTTCCTTCTGCCTCGGCCACCTCTACATTGAGCAGTTGAGCCCCCTGTCGATTTAAATAGGTGACCACTCCAAATTTATCAATGGTTAAAAAACCATGGGAAACCGCTTCCGTAATGGCGTGATGTAATTCACTGTTGAGATGAAGTTTTTCTAATCGCCTGGTTACAGTAAATTGGAAACTGATCAATTGACTCAACAAATAGGTTCGTTCAGAGATCAATCGGGCGCTCTTGTCCCTGTGATATGCTGCAATGAAACCAATAATATCATTATGAAAAGTAATCGGAGCCAAACAAAACTTTACATCTCCCTGTTTTGTTTCTTGAATCAGCTCCATTGGAAAAATAGCTTTATCAAATTGACAATCTAAAACAAAGTGTTCAATAGGATCCTCTTTTGTCTCGTTAAACCTGGCCACAACTCGTCCATCCGGTTTGACAAGATAAATCATAGGTGAGAGAGAATCATTTCTGTTAAATTCGCTATTTAAAATATTTTCGGTAATTGAAACAAGGTGTTTCTCCGTCGTGTTCACTTTCAATATAGCTTCCCTCCCCCTACATGGCATTAGTTATCTTGTCCCTAATATCTAACCATTCAAACTATTTAAACCACTAAGAATACATAATAAGCATAAGCCCCTTAAGACCTATGCTTTAAAATACTGTTCTATGTAAGATAGGGATGATGTTACGCTACTAAAGTCCCACATATGACGTCGTACGTCTATTATAACAAGGATACGAATATATTCCAACTTATTGTATAGAACCTAGTAAGCTGGGTCCGTGCTACCATCATATTGAAGCCCAAAAAACAGGCGATTTGATGACTATCCTTTTTCATCAACTGTATAGCTGTCTCTTATTTCTCTCCTGACATACCCTAATCGTTTGGAAATCTCCTGGGCCGTTTTTTTGGCCATGGCGATCATTTTTTGTCTGGTTGAGCCTACAATCTTGTAGCTGGGCCCCGCAATGCCCACCACGGCCACCGCCTGACCTGTTGAATCATAAATGGGGACGGCTATGGCGGTAAAGCCGACAAAGGTTTCATCAACATCCACGAAATACCCTTGCTGGCGTATCTCATCCAGCCGTTTAAAATACGCTTCAAGATCTAATAGGGTGTATGGGGTGTGCTGTTCCAAAGGATATTTTTCAAGCAGCTCTTCCGCTTCCTTCCGAGGAAGATAAGCCATCAATACCGTTCCCATGGCACCATAGTGAAGCACCCTTCGTCTGCCCACATAGGATTGGGGTTGAAAGCCTTCATCACTGTCAAAGCGAAGCAGATACTGTAAGGTGTCATGCTGCCGGCTAACCAGCAATACGGTATGTTGAGTCTCTTCATGCAGCTTTTGCAGAAACGGCTCCGCTTCCCGGCGGATATCCAGATTTTCTAAAACAATCCCACCATACTCCATCATTTTATAGCCTAAGCGATAAATATTTTGGCGGGAATCATATTGGATTAATCCATTTTTCTCCATTGTCCACAACATGCGGTAAACTGTGGCTTTGGAGAGTCCCGTTCGCGCCACGATTTCATCAATGGTCAAACGGCTTCGTTCAAAGCTGAAACAGTTTAAAATGGAAATGGCCCGTTCAATGGACTGAATAGGTTGAACATTGATATTTCGCATGGGCAATTCGACCTCATTAGTCTTTGTTTTACTGCATATGAAAAATAAAAACCAGTATGATTTAATATTATCTTCTTCTGCCATTTAAGTCCATATGGCAAAAA
Organism: uncultured Bacillaceae bacterium; assembly: GCA_937927935.1. Lineage (GTDB taxonomy): Bacteria > Bacillota > Bacilli > Caldalkalibacillales > Caldalkalibacillaceae > CALFAC01. The sequence goes on along the minus strand of CALFAC010000035.1, from coordinate 16,335 downwards.
AAGAGGCTACCCAAATAGTTGTGCGTTTTTCGGGTAGCCTTCTGGCTGTTAAGATGATCTTCATTATCGTTTCAATTAAAAAGGATGAGGCGGCGAAAACAGAGACTCGATATCCCCCAATTGGCTAAACAATTCAGTGGCTGAAAGGTTTAAAACCTCTTCCAATGGCAGGGAACTGCCCTGTTGTTCAGCATAGCGATAGAGGGCATATTTACCTAAAGGAATACCTGCTTTGCGCGCTTCCTCTCTCAAGGCCTGATCGGCATACAATCGGTAAAAAATGATTTGATGGCTATCAGATAAGGGAGCAAGCTCTGCTTGTTTTGGAGCTGATTGGCCATAAACATAAAAAGCCTCTGACTCCCGCAGTTTGGCTTCCGCTTTTTGTAGCGCTTCTGTAATAAGCGGATCATATTGATCAAAAGATTTGTCGTCAGTCAAAGTGGTGGTCACCAATATGCTGGTGATCTCTCCCAGGTAGCCGTGATCTTGGGCAGTGATCAACATATTGACGAGCACATTATGTAGCGAATGGCGAGACCAGTCGGTCATGTACTGAACCAGTTGCTTACCTTCCGCATTGATGCCAGTTAATGAAAGGACTTCCATGGAGCGGTTGACACTTAGTTCAACACTGGGATTAAAGTCCAACTGAACATAAGCCACGGCAGTATTGTCGGGCCACATGACCAAGGCACCCACTACAGCGAGTATGATGATAAAGGATGAGACCAATAAGGCAAGCGCTGGATATCTAAACCGCCTCTTATGTTTTACGACAGGGCTAGATACGGCAGGAATCTCCACTTCATCACCCACAGCCAATGGCTGATCCCGCTTAACTGGCACGACCTGGAAAGAACCGTCTTTCGCTAACACGATCGCTTCTTCTTCGTTAACTTCAAGTACAATCCCTTTCATCCCTATCCCTCCTTTCCAGGTTAATTGGTTAGATTTCAAGATAAGACCTTAAAGTATCGAAGCGGCCCAATTGAATTAATGCTAGCGCTATTATATACTTTCGATTGCGTTCAATTGTTTTGCGACTGCAATCAACCAGCTTAAGCAGCTCCTTCAAGGGCAACTGTTTTTTCTCCAGTAGAAATTTGGCCAGATCTGGGGTTTCAGCCAAAATCTTGGCAATGCGCTTCGCATTTTCCCGAGCATCAATATGTTTGGGACAGCACTCGGCCAACTCGGAAAAGGTGATCCCAAAAGTCTTTAAAAACTGTTGATATTCTTCAATATCCTCCCTTCTCCGCTCCCTTTCCAATTCCTGCCTATATTGATCAATGGAAGCATAAATTTGCGCCAAGCTTTCCGCTTGTTCCTCCTCTTCCTTTGATTCCACTTCAAGAAGAATATCTCTGGTTTGCCGCGTTTCCTTCCGAATAAAGTCAATCACTCTCCGGCGAATCACCATTTCGGCAAAGGATAGAAAATGAGTCCCCTGTTCCTGGTTATAGGTTTCAACGGCTTCATTAAAAGCTTGCATAGCAATGCTAAATTCATCCCGTGACCGATCGATATACTGTTTACATACTTTGGAAGCCACTTTGATAATAAAAGGGGTGTATTGACTGATCAACTGATTGCGAATTTCCTCATCTTTTTTAGCTAAAGCAACCCAATGATCGATTTCCGATCCTGGGGCGACAGGCGCTGTATTCATCCCTTTTTGCGTCTGAACGGAATCCTTGCTAACCCATTTGCCCACGATTGTGACTAACAAGGCGGCTCACCCTCTCATTCTATTGAAAACCTAACAAAATTGCCCTCAAATGGTATCGATGCTCTATTTGAGGGCATAAGGCATCTATTTAGTTGGTGGATGTCCGTTGTTCCCTTGTCAAGCGGTTGCTCAGTATTTTAAGCCGTTTCAACAAATCGTTTTTCCACTGATCGTCCCCTAATTTTTTGGCGATCACAAGTAAATCTAAGGCATGATCAATCTGTAAACGGAGTGCATCTTCCGTTGATCCGTCATAGTGAATGCAATCTTCAAAAAGATCTTCTTTATCATTCAAATCAACGTAGTCGCTAAATGAAACTTCCCCTGCCTGATCGGCATGGGCGTACTCAGCTAATATTTCATATTCATCCTTGATTTTAGGATAAACTTCAAACGCTCGGCAAATCGGACAATAAATGATGGGAACCTGATGAATGAGGGTCTTTTTATATCTGACTGTACCAATTGCTCCGAGCATGCTGGCTCCGCAGCAAAAGCCCATAAGATTCCCTCCTGTTCTTCTCCCTTTTTTTAAGGTTAGCACAAGACGGCTTCCAATTCCAGCGACAACTTCTGCTAGTCTTTCCCAACTGACCGACTTTTTTAACTGTAATGGATGGTTATGAAGGGAAAAAGGGCCAACAGAGGAAACTTGCTCCAGCCCACTATAAATCCTAGAATAAAGGATAATAAGAAAAGCGGAGCGATGTTCATCATGGATAGCATGTTTAAACTGTCACCACTGGGAGATTCGGCCCTACTCATTGAGTTGGGTCGCTCCATCGATCCCCTAATTCACGAGCGGGTGCTGAAGCTGATCACTTTATTGGAAGAAGCCTCTCTCCCTGGGATCCACGAGTGGGTTCCAGCTTATTGCTCCGTCACGCTATTTTATGATCCTAGTGTAATATCCTACAACAGGCTGACCAACCATCTGTTTAAGTTAAAAGAGCGAATGGATGACGTCACCCAAACTGAATCCCAAGTGATCCACATCCCGGTCTGTTATGGGGGACAAATGGGTCCTGATCTTGACCAGGTGGCCCGCCATAACGGCTTGACCCCCGATGAAGTGATAGCCCTTCATTCCCAATCCTATTACCTTATCTATATGCTCGGCTTTTCACCAGGCTTCCCCTATTTAGGGGGACTCTCTCCCCGCTTGGCGACGCCCAGGCATGCCTCTCCTCGGCCCCGAGTGGCCGCCGGTTCGGTGGGCATTGCAGATAGCCAAACGGGAATCTATTCCATCGAATCTCCTGGGGGCTGGCAAATTATTGGCCGCACCCCCCTTAAGTTATATGATCCAGAACAACCATCCTTTTTGCTTAAAGCAGGGGACTATGTTCGCTTTATCCCCATTTCCCAAAAAGAGTATGAACAGATTGAAGCAGACGTGGTACAGGGGAACTATCAGCCGATTAAACAACCTTATAGGAGGGAAGATGGTGACATATCGCATTGATTTAAACTGTGACCTGGGAGAAAGCTTCGGTGCTTATACCCTGGGCGAAGATGAACAGGTTTTAAACTATATTACTTCTGCCAATATCGCCTGTGGCTACCACGCCGGAGATCCTCATGTGATGTTTCGCACCGTTGGCTTGGCCAAAGCAAAAGGGGTGGCCATTGGCGCCCACCCTGGTTTTCCTGATCTCCTTGGCTTTGGCCGAAGGGAAATCCCCATGAAGCCAGAAGAAATCTATCATATGGTCCTCTATCAACTGGGCGCTTTGGCCGCTATTGCCCGTGCCCACAACACCAAGCTTAACCATGTTAAACCTCATGGGGCTCTCTATAATATGGCTTGCCGTGATCAAGATATCGCCGACGCAATAGCTCAAGCGGTGGCCCACTTTGATGAAAATCTCACTCTGTTTGCTTTATCAGGCAGCATATTGGCCAAAATGGGCCGCCAATGGGGCTTAAAGGTGGCCCAAGAGGTATTTGCTGATCGAACCTATCAACCGGACGGCACCCTTACGCCCAGGACTCAGCCCGATGCCTTAATCCATGATGAACATGAGGCCGCCCGGCGAATCATCCAAATGATAAAGGAAGGAAAAACGAAAGCAACTGATGGATCAACCATCACTGTAACCGCCGACACCATCTGCGTCCATGGTGATTCCCCCAAAGCCCTATCCTTTGTTCGCCAATTGCATAAGCGGTTAACCCAGGAAGGGATTTTGATCAAGCGGGTGGGAAGCTAAATGGGCTATCCTTTATTTGAAGTGTTATCTCCCGGCTTGTTAACCACCGTCCAAGATTTGGGCCGACCGGGATTCCAGCAGTATGGCCTGAGCGTATCCGGCGCCATGGATCCACTGGCCCTTCAGGTCGCCAATCTGTTAGTGGGCAATCCCCGCCACGAGGCCGGGTTGGAAATCACCCTGAAAGGCCCCCGCTTGCACTTGCTTCATGATGCCCTTTTAGCCATTGGAGGGGCTGATCTTTCCGCCAAGCTAAACGACCAGCCAATAGCTCCCTGGCAATCCTTCTTCGCCCAAAAAGGGGATGTGCTTTCCTTTGGACCTGTCCAAAAAGGGGTGCGGGCTTACCTTGCCGTTTATGGCGGTTTCGATGTGCCACCTGTGATGAACAGTAAATCCACCTATCTCCTGGGGAAAATTGGAGGGTTTAAGGGAAGGGCCCTTAAAAAGGGGGACGTGCTTTATGGCTATAAGCCGTTGAAAAGAAAAAAAGCTAGGCGTCGCCTTGCTCCAGAGCACATTCCCCATTACTCGGACCACCCTTTAATCAGGATCACTTGGGGACCCGAGAAGGAGGCTTTTACCAAAAGCAGCCTGCACCAATTTTTAACCCATTCCTTTCAGGTTTCACCAGATGCCAATCGTATGGGCTACCGTTTATCAGGACCCACCCTTGTTCATCAAGAGGGACAAACTGGGATTATTTCCAGTGCCGTAACGCGAGGCACCATTCAGGTGCCGCCGGACGGCAAGCCCATCATCTTAATGGCGGACAGTCAAACAACGGGCGGTTATCCCCGTCTGGCTGTCGTTATCACGGTTGATCTACCCGCTTTAGCTCAATTAGCACCGGGGCATTCCCTGTCTTTTAAAGCCGTCGATCTCGATGAGGCACACCGCCTCTATAAAGCCCAGGAGCGTTTTTTGCGCCAGCTTAGCCTAGTGAGTACGCCACTTTAATCGATTTACTTTAGAATACTCTATTTTTTTGGTTCCAATAAAGTAAAAGTGTCTAAACGAGATGAAGCACTAACCCTTTATCATTGGCAGCCGTGGCTTAATCTGCTGGGCTAGGGTTAAGGCCTGATCCACTTGAAGCAGCTCCTTTCTTTCCCAGCTGACAAAATAATCTTCCCACATTACAAAGCAAGAATGGTGGTTGATCTTAAGCACAATTCCTCTGGCCCCATCAGGTGCATAAATCACGCAATCACCAATTTTAAACATGGGGTCACCCCAGTCTAAACACGATTCCATGGCCACCTTTAGGATAAACCCAGTCGATGTTTTGATGTGGACATCCTATCCGGCAGCTGCCGCATTCATGGCAACCTTCATAACCCACATGCATGCGCACCTCTTCCCATTTGTACACCTCTGCCGGGCAAAAGATGGTGCAAATTTTATCAGGACATTTGGTTAGACAAATATCAGGGTCCTTGACGTGCAAATGGGACTTGGTATCGGCTCTAAAGCGAAGCAGATACTGCTTTTCTTCGATGGTTTCAGCCTTGGTCGGCTCCTGCTGAGCTGCCGGTTGCTGCCGCCTTTTAACTGTTTCAGTTTTTTTGGCAGGTTGAGCCTTTTTAACGGGTTCCGCCATTATTTAACCACCCTCCAGGCCCGAAGCATATCTCGGGCTAACTGTAATTTTTCTCCCGTGGATCCTAACGTTTGCCACACCTTTTTCTGTTTTTCCCACTTGGATAGGCCATCCACGGCTAACATCTGGCTGGCCGCCCTGTTCAGCATGGGAATATATTTTTCAAAATATTGGGTGTGTTTATCAAAAAAGGAGGTAACATCCTTATATTTTTTCAAATCTTGACCGATAAAGCTTTCCATCAACTTTACGCGGTAATGATCCAGCATATTTTCCGAAAAATCATTATACTCTTTGGCCATAATGATGGTTTCAGCTGCCAATCGTCCAGAAGTCATGGCCAAATTGGAACCTTCCCGATGAACAGCATTAACCAGCTGAGCCGCATCCCCCACGACTACAACCCCATGGCCAACCACTTTGGGCATGGAGCGGTAGCCCCCCTCCGGTATGAGATGAGCCAAGTATTCAACCGGCTCCCCACCTTCAATAAAAGGACGTACCATGGGATGATTCTTTACATACTCTAAAAGCTCGTAAGGTTTAATTTTATGTTTAATCAAGCCGGAAAGAAGGGTGCCCACACCGATGCTCACGGTATCTTTATTGGTGTAAAGAAATCCTGTGCCTAAGATTCCCTTGGTGGCATCGCCTAAAAGTTCAATGGTGCAGCCTTGCCCCTCTTCCAAATTAAACCGATCTTCGATCACTTTTTTATCCAGCTTAATAATTTCCATGGTGGCCAAGGCCACTTCATCGGGACGCCATTCTTTATGAAAACCCAACTGTTTGGCCAAAAGGGAGTTAACCCCATCGGCCAGAACCACCACATCGGCGTAAACATCCCCTTCTGGTCGATCGGTTCGAACGCCCACCACCCGACCGTCTTCCACTAAACATTCCAAAGCCACCGTTTCACACACCAAAAGGGCTCCCTGCTCCACCGCCTTCTGGGCAAACCATTGATCAAATTTCGCCCTCAGCACCGTAAAGTTGTTGTAAGGCTCCTTCGCCCATTCCAAACCTTTATAGGAGATGGTGAAAGCGGACTCCTTATCCAGCAGCATAAACCGCTGCTCCACAATGGGCCGCTCCAGAGGCGCCTCTTTATAAAACCCAGGAATAATCTCGTCTAACATTTGCCGATACAGCACGCCACCCATCACATTTTTCGCTCCTGGATATTCTCCCCTCTCCAGAAGGAGCACATTGACGCCTGCCTTGGCCAGTTCATAAGCGCAAGCCGTTCCTGCAGGTCCAGCCCCCACCACAATACAGTCAAATTTTTCAGGCATGGTGCACCTCCTCAACCGATTTTGTTTTGTTGGGATGAGCTAAAGCCTTTTTAAATCCATCGATCAAAAGGGGAACAATCTCAAACGCATCCCCCACAATTCCATAGTGACAATTTTGAAAAATGGGCGCGTTGGGATCTTTATTGATGGCAATGATTAATTCAGAGTTTTTCATTCCCACCACATGTTGAATCGCCCCGGAAATGCCAATGGCAAAATAGATTTTGGGCGTCACCGTCACACCCGTCTGCCCCACCTGATGGGGATAATCGATCCAGCCAGCTTCCACCACATCCCGACTGGCCCCTACCGCGGCCCCCAACACATCGGCCAGCTGATGAATCAGCTGAAACCCTTCTTTGCTGCCCAGACCTTTACCTCCCGCCACGATAATCTCTGCCTCATCCAGACGCACTTTTTTTGTATTTTCTTTCACAATCTCCAGCACTTTGGTGCGTATCTCTTCTTCATTAAGCCCAATTTGACGTTCAATTATTTTCCCCTTGCGGCCTGGCTCCGGTCTTAACGCTTTCATCACTTTGGGACGAACGGTGGCCATCTGGGGCCGGTATTTTTTACATAAGATGGTGGCCATAATGTTGCCTCCGAAAGCGGGTCGGCTGGCTAGCAACAGGCCGGTATCCTCTTCAATGTCAAGGAGGGTGGTATCGGCCGTCAGTCCGGTAGGCAGATCAGTGGCCACAGCGCTGGCCAAATCTTTCCCTTCTGAAGTGGCCCCATATAAAATCACTTCCGGTTTGTACGTTTGACAGCAGTCCAGCATGGCGGCCAGATAAGGTTCCGTCCGATAATGCTGAAAGATGGGCTGGTCGTATACATAGACGCAGTCAGCCCCATACTCAAACAGTTGATCCACTAAATGACGCACTTGATAGCCTATTAAAACACCGGCCAAATCCGTACCTCTTTTATCAGCCAACTGGCGCCCCGCCCCCAACAATTCCAGAGAGACCGGAGCGATCTGGCCATCGTGCTCTTCAATGTAGATCCAGATCCCCTTATGATCTTCAAAGTTCATTGGGCAACCTCCTTACTGGCCAACCGATCTGTTTTTTCCAACACCAACTGAATGAGCCGTTCCACCTGTTCCTCAGGGGTTCCGCTGATGATTTCCCCTTCAGATGGTTTAGGCGGAGCCCACACCTTGGAGACAATGGTGGGGGACCCTTTTAAACCCAGCTGAGAGCGGTCCACATTTTCCAAATCATCCACCGACCATATATGGGGCTCATAACGAGCAGCTCTAATCATGTTGGGGAGTGAAGCAAAGGAGACCTCATTGATCTCTTTTTCCACGGCCATTAAACAAGGCAGCGTGGACTGGACCACCTCATAACCATCTTCCCGCTTGCGATGAACGATCACATAACCTTCCTCCCGGTTAATCTCCACCACCTTAATCACACTGGTAAGAGGGGGGATATCTAAACGGCGGGCAATGCCAGGACCCACTTGACCGGTATCGCCATCGATGGTCATTTTGCCACAAATTATTAAATCGACTGGCTTCTGTTTAGCAATCTTATGGATGGCCTGCGTTAAGGCATAGCTCGTGGCTAAGGTGTCGGCTCCAGCAAAGGCCCGGTCGGTAATCATATACCCTTCGTCCGCCCCCAGTTCAATACAGGTTTTGATGGCCTTGACGGCAGGGGGCGGTCCCATGGTTAACACAGATACAAAACCCCCGTACCGTTTTTTCAACCTGACTGCCTCTTCAACCGCGTGGGCATCGTATGGATTTAAAATGGCCGGCGCACTGGAACGGTCCATGGTGTTTGTTTTGGGATTCATCTTAATCACTTTGGTGTCCGGCACCTGCTTAATACAGGTTACTATGTGCACGCTTTCACCCCTCCCTTTTTAGCAATATTCTAACATAATATTTTAAGATTTAATATACTATTTAAATTATTTGGTTAATACTTTCTTTTTTGTCATTTTATCCCAATAAAAAACGTCCCGAAACACTTCCGGGACACCAAGTCAATGTGATTGGTATAACGTTATATCACAACAGACCCGATTTAGAGCGGGTAACAGTCTATCTCATCAGGACTCAGAAACCATTTGTTCATACTCTTCTGCACTCATCAGGTTGTCCAGTTCGCTGGGATCAGACATTTCAACCACGATCATCCAGCCCTCATCATAAGGTGAACTGTTCACCAGTTCCGGCTCATCCTCTAGGTTCTCATTCACTTCAATCACTTTGCCACTGACGCCAGCGTAAAGTTCTGAAACGGTTTTTACCGATTCTATACTGCCAAAAGGCTGGTCTTGCTCCACTTCATCCCCCACTTCCGGCAGTTCAACAAAAACGATATCTCCCAGCTCTGATTGAGCAAAATCGGTGATGCCTATGTATGCTTTGTTGCCTTCTGTCCTTACCCAAACATGCTCTTCGCTGTATTTTAATTCTTTAGGCAGGTTCACCATAAACACCTCCACTGGTATTTGTTTACATCATACTATGTTGCCCACTGCTCTGCAAATGTTTTGGCATCAAAACCAACCGTCACCTTTTGACCATCTGTCACAATGGGCCGTTTTAACAACTTACCATTAGAGGCGAGCAAATCCAGCTTTTCCTCATCATCCATCTCTTTCAACTTCTCTTTTAAATTTAATTCCCGGTAGGCCGTTCCGCGAACATTAAAAAACTTGGATAGAGGCTCTCCCGAATTTTGCCATAATTGACGGATGGTCTCTTTATCAGGTGGGCTGTTAACAATATGAATCAAGTCCAGTTCATAGCCTTGCTCCTCCAGCCAAGCCTTGGCTTTCCGACAAGAGGTTCATTGGGGATAATGATAAACAGTGAGTTTAGGCATCTATGCGTCATTCCTTTCGTTGTGGTTCTTTCTTTCCACATCGTTTTGATCATGATCCTGGTGAGGCGTAGAACCGCTTCCTGCATAACGGATATCTTGATAACCGGCCCGGAAGTTAAGCACACGGGCCGCAGCAAACAAATAATCGGACAGGCGATTTAAATAGGGCAGCACCCAGGGGTTAAGCTGTTCTTCTTTCGCCAGGCGAACCGTTAAGCGCTCCGCCCGTCTTACGACGGTGCGGGCAACATGCAAATAAGCGGCTGCCACGGTTCCACCCGGCAGAATAAAACAGTTTAACTCAGGGGCCTCTTGTTGATAAGCATCAATCCGCTTTTCCAATTGGGTGATCATCTCTTGGGTCACCTTGTAACCCATTTTGGTTTCCCACCCAGGCTTTAAGCTTAAATCACTGCCGCAATCAAAAAGTTGATGCTGAATTAGGGTCAATTCATCCCGCAGAGCGGTTTCCCCTTGTGGCAGATGAGCGATGGCCAGTCCTAAGAAACTATTGGCTTCATCCACCGTTCCATAGGCTTCCACCTTAAGGCTGGCCTTTGAGATCCGCCCCCCTACAATGCTGGTTTGTCCCGCATCACCTGTGCGCGTATATAACCTCACACTTCTCCCACCCCTTAATTAAAAATAGTACCCGAAGGGTTTTATCTCTATTCACCTTTTTTTGACAGTGAAGCTCATTCTGTTTGCCCGTAGTAAAAGTTAAACGTTAACCACATCTTTGATCGGCGTAAAGCGAGGCTCACCTTGGCGGTATGTGGTTACATACTTAAATCCCACCTCTGCCAACAGCTGATACGCTGTTTTAAACTGATGAGCGATCTGTTCCGGCTGGTGAGCATCTGAGCCCACGGTGATAATTTCACCGCCAAGCTGTTTATACAAGCGAAGCACGGGTGCATCGGGGAGGGAGGTATCCAATTGATAGCGGTAGCCCGAAAGGTTGATCTCAATGCCCCGTCCCGTTTCAATTAATACCTTCAACGTCTCCTCAATTTGGGGGTAATATTGTTTCCAATCGATGCGATCATGACTCACGTCTAAATAGTGAACATAGCGTTTAATAAGATCCAAATGGCCTAAAACATGAAAATAGGGGTGTTCAACAACGGAGCGGTGCAGGGTGTTAAAATAGATCTCCAAAGCTTCATCCACCGTTTTTCCCTGAAAATAATCCCCGTTATGCATATCCTTGTCATCGGCGATATGGACGGAGCCAATGATAAAATCAAAATCATGTTCTTGGACGAACTGCTGATTTTTCTCAGTAACCGAGTGATGCAACCCAATTTCCACCGCTTTTAAAATGGTCAGGCGAGAACCAAACTGGGCTTGCATGTTGTCCACGCTTTGAGCATACTCATCATAATCAAATTGAAACGTTAAGGGACAGTTGGGAAAGAAATAGTCTAAGTGTTCCGTAAACGCAATTTCCTTCAGTCCTTTTTGGATGGCTGTCTGGCAAGCCGTCTCCATCGGCATCTCGCTGTCGGCTGAAAAGGAACTGTGCATATGATAATCAAACATGGCCCATACTCCTTCTCTTGTTTTAAGACCATTGTCCAAACTCTTCCCATTTCAGCATACCTGAAAAATGAAGAGAAGAAAAGTATACCCCAGTGTGCTCCGTCCTTTTGATCTTAAAAATACGCACTTAGCCACAGTCAGGTCAACACTTACTGCTTCACCACAGACTGCACGCTTAAAAGGGCCTTTTTTACAGCCTGATAAACAAGTTGGTCCACTGTTTGATAGAAGGGTTTTACCCCACTATCCATGGTGCCCTTCCCCCGCTGGGTGACAGCAATCATCATGATCTCCCTGTCCTGATTTTCATTGGCTCCATTGGCTTTCGCAGGTAAAATGCCTTGTTCCGCCATGGCTCTACTTTTAGCTTGCTCGGCGACAATTAACCCTTGAACCAGGGCACCATCATCCAGAAAGCCATCAATAAACAACATGACCGAAACTAATTTATTCTCTGGAACCGAAGCCTTAAGGTATGACTTTACATCTTCTGTCGGGCAGGCAACCGTAATCACAGCCAAAAGGGGAGATTCAACCTGTTTCTCCACAAGCACATAGTGTTCCAGCTGCGCATAAGTGATGGCCCCAGCCGCTTGATGCGGCGGTATTCCCCACTGATGAAGCAACCCTTCTAACCGTTCTTCAGGCCGTGGTATCCCCTTGCGCCAGTCAGCATCACGCTGGTCATGGGACAGAAAAAAGTGACAAAAATGGCGAGCCCAGCGAATACCGCTTCCCCACTGACAGTTAGACATCACCTTGAATGGAACTTTAAAGTGAAGATGGAAGAAATGCTTGTTCTGTGTGAGCTGATAGGCATCCGCTAAGGAGAGCGTCTTATTATCCTTAAAACACTGTTGAGAAGTATACATAAATTGGGGACGGTCCAGTCGAGGGTGGACCACCGGCTCCACTTTCATGGTGTACAGTTGTTCCAATGGACCGGCATCCTTTAATTGATCAATCTCTTCCACCAGTTGAAGCTGCCCCTGTTGCATTAGTGCCAGGCGATCCGCATAGAGGGCGGCCACGTTTACATCATGCAAAATGGCCACGATTGTTAACCCTTTTGACTGCTGCCATGTTTTAAGCAAATCAAGCATTTCAATGGTAAAATTGATATCCAGGTGATTGGTGGGTTCATCCAGAAAGAGGGCCTCCGCTTCCTGGGCCAATGCTTTGGCCAAGAGCACCCGCTGTTTTTCTCCACCGCTCAACTGATAGAAAGGATGGTGGCGAAGATGAACCAGGCGGGTCATGACGAGAGCTTCTTCAATTTTTTTCCGATCCTGCGGAGATAACAAACCGAACCAGCCCTTCTGGTGAGGATAACGGCCCAAAGCCACCACTTCTTCCACCGTAAAATCGAAGGCCACCTGCTCTTCCTGCCCCAAAACACTGATCAGTTTGGCCTTTTCTTTGGTTGAGTATCTGTTAAGGGGCTTCCCTTTTAACAAAACTTCCCCCTTTTTGGGGGCAAGGGCCCCAGATAACAGTTTCAAAAGGGTGGTCTTGCCGCTGCCATTGGGGCCGAGAATAGCCACAAATTGGCCCCTTTCAACGCTAAGATTTACTTCTTTGACGTTAAACTGGGTGTAGCCACCACTTAACTGGCGTGCCTCAATCATGACGATTTCCCCCTTTGACCGTTGGCCCTCAGGAGTAAAAAAGCAAAAACTGGAGCCCCTACCAACGCGGTAATGACGCCAACGGGAAGCTCTTGAGGGGCGATGATGGTTCTGGCCGTCATATCAGCCACCGCTAGGAAGCTTCCGCCCAGCAGCATGGATAAAGGAAGGACATGCTTATGATCAGGTCCCACCAGCAGGCGGACAACATGGGGAATAATTAAACCGACAAATCCAATGGTGCCTGATACAGCGACGGCTGCTCCGCTCACCAGTGACGCGCCGATCAAAATTAAGCCCCGCTTCCTCTTTACATCCACGCCCAAATGATAAGCCGCTTCTTCCCCAAAGGCCAGCGCATTTAACTCGCGATGATGAAGAAAAAGCACAACGGTACCCACCACAAAAAAGGGAAGGTATAAGGCTAGATAGCGCCAGCCCCTCATGCTGAGACTGCCAAACAGCCAGTAAAGGATGCCCCTTAGCTCTTCTCCACTTAAGGCAATTAACAAAGAAATGAGGGAACCAATAAAGGCACTTACAATAATCCCAGCCAAAACGAGGGTCTCAATGGATGTGCCTCTTCTGGATAAGCGCGTTAGGCCAAAAACCAAGACCAGAGCAGACAACCCCCCCGCAATGGCAAAGAAGGGGAGCGTCATAAAACTGACTAAACTGATCTTGAAAAAAATGACCAGCACCGCTCCCAAGGCGGCCCCTGAGGAAACCCCCAGGGTGTAAGGATCGGCTAGGGGATTGCGGAGTAACCCTTGAAAAGCGGCCCCGCTGACGGCCAGTCCAGCCCCCACCCCTAAGGCTAGCAGCACCCGCGGCAGCCTGATCTCCCAGATAATGGTGACCAGATTGTTAGGCACATTGATTGAGATTTGACCACCGCTTAACTTATGGAGAAGAATGAAGAGAATATCAGCAACCGGCACCTGTACGCTGCTAACCAAGAGAGCCAGTAAACCAATGGCCACAACGAGGCCAAGGGCTAAGACATATATCCAGACTTTACCAGAGATTTCACGCTTCGTAGAAATGGGGTGCAACCGTCTCACTCCAACCCGAAAGGCACCTAACCAATTTTTTTGACACTCGCTCATACGAGGTCCAAGATGGACCGGACCCCATTTTGACAAACAAAAAACACCTTTCCTTTAAGGAGAAGGTGCATCTTAAAAATAGTTGCTGATACCTGGAGCAACAAATTTGGAGAAAGGAATAAACATTCCTAGGCTGACCCCAGGGATCCGACACAACTATGTTTAAGCATCCTTTTCCTCGAAGGATACTTAAAACACAAATAGGCAGGTTTCCTGACTTACGCTTCATCGCTCAGCTTCGCCTTCCCATGAATCTATGATTCACAGTGGCCGATAAGTGAAGCTTTGCTCAGCGCTCACAGTGGCGGGACCGTGCCGGATTTGCACCGGCTTCCCTTTTAACCCACGCCATGGGCGTAAGGCACCTATTTGTGATTCCTTATTAAATTGTATTTTTATATAGTAGACACATTTAATTGATCCAATCAATCAAAGCTTCTGTTTTCCATTATAGATAAAGAAATAGAGGTTGTAAATGACGGTCCAATAGAAACGCCCTGCTTATCTTAAAACGAGATTGGGAAGCCATAGGGAAAGAGCCGGTACATAGGCCACCAACAATAATATGAAGATAGCCCCTATCAGAAATGGGAGTAATGGCCGCATCATATCCTGCATCGGCACACCGCTGGCCTTTGAAGTGATAAACAGATTCATGGCCATGGGCGGGGTAATGGTCCCCACCCGAGTGGTTAATTGATGAGGGTAGGATCCATTACGATAGCCTTGACGAGCGTCTGTGCGTTCATAGCGTTCAGCCGCCACCTGTTCCGTCACCTGCGCTTGGAGAATTTGGTTTAATACCGATTCCAGTAATTTCGCTACACCAGCGTCTTTTGAATGTCCTAAAAAAAGTTGCTGCAAAAGTTCGTGATCTACGGTAATCTGGTATTGAGCCATTTCAAAATTCTCCTCTCCGGAATGGTATTTCGGACAACTCCATTCTAACCGAGGATTTTGAAATAGGCTCTTTTTTTACAGAATCCTTTTTACACAATTTTAAGGACTTAACTAGAAAAGAGGAGCGAATCAAAGGGTTCTTCCGCATGTCATCGGAAAAAATTCCGTTTCGGCCTTTCAGATGATCTTCTTCCAGGGGCAGGAAGTAATAGTAGGGGACGTCCCTTTTCTCCTCGCTGCCGTTTTCCACCCGTTGAACATACCGGAGATAGAACGAAGCGACGAGGGAATCCGGCTCCTCTTGCAACACTTTTTCCCACCACTTTTTCGCAGCGGCCAAGTTTCCCGCATTGAAGGCGGCTACGGCCGCATAGTGGCACAAGTGAACATCGTGGAACAACGACGCTTTTAGCAGTTTGCAAAACAAGCGGTACGCCGTCGCATGTTCGCCCAGGATCCCCATCGTCGTGGCCAGTTTGTAGATCTGGTCAAAGTGCAACGGAACGACGTTCTGCAATCGCTTCACGATTTCCCGCACTTTCCGCCGCTCGCCGTGATTGGAATAAAATACGGCCAGGTTGCATAACGCGTGGATGTTGAACGCGTCTTTCTTCAGGACTTGCAGCGACGTTTCCAAGGCTTTTTCAAACTGACCCGTATAATAGTAGGCGAGGGAAAGGTTGTTCTGCGCCGGCAGGAAATCGGGAAACTCCTGGACGATCCTTTCCAGAACTTGCGAAGCTTCAACGAACCGCCCTTCTTCCAGCATGCGGCGGGCTTTGTCATGGTCGCTGAACAGACGGAATCCGAACGGGCTCTCCGGCATCCGCGGCGGACGCTGCAGTTCCTGGCAGATGTAATCGAGCAATTCCTCCGCTTCCTCGACGAACTCCCCTTCCGGGGCTTCGTTCAAGTAACGCAGGATATACGCTTCCGACTCTTCCAGTTCCCCCATGTTCGCGCTGTTGTTCGCCATGTAATAGTAGCACTCGTGCATTCCGGGGGCGATCTCCTCGATCACGGTCTGCAACACTTCATTGGATTCTTTGAAATAACCGATCTCCGACAACACCCCGGCCAGGTTGCAGTAGTTGATCGGATTATCCGGTTCGTATTCCACCGCACGGCGAAAATAACGCAACGCTTTATCGTAGTTGTTTTTATGCAAGGACTTTAACGCCCGCTCGCTGAAAAATTTCGCGTTCATTTGCAGGGGCACGATCTTATTCGATTGTTTGGACACGCGATTTTGTTCTCCCATAGCGTCCTCCGAAACCAACGTGTGGATCTGTTGTTTCCAGTATACCATATCCGTCGCGCCGCTGTCGAAATCATCCAGCAAACACCCTGAATCCTTGGAAACGTAAAGAAAGCAAATCGGGCAATGGGAGCAGAACGACCCCCCTCCATTGATTTACTCACCATTCTTTTTTTTTGGGGATATAAACCGTTACGGTT
>CALFAC010000034.1 GCA_937927935.1 uncultured Bacillaceae bacterium | reverse complement strand
CAGGGGGGAATATTTTACCGCCCGTTATGGGAGCCACCGCTTTTGTGATGGCTGAGTGGATAGGGGTAACGTATGGCGAGATTATTGTGGCAGCCCTCATTCCGGCCTTATTGTATTATTTTGTCACCTTTATGTCGGTTCATTTTCAAGCTTACCGCGCTGGTGTTCAAACAGTGTCCATGGAAAATATCCAAAGTTTTTGGAGCATTTTTAAAAGGGGCTGGTTTTATTTAATCCCAATGGCTGTCTTGGTTTACGTGCTTGTTTTCTTGAAATATCCTCCCACCTTGGCCGGCATTATTGCTGTCCCCGTTGTGATTGCTGTCAGTTACTTATCCAAAGATCGCACTTTATGGATCACACCCATTAAATTTGTAACAGCCTGCTATATGACGGTGAAGCGGTGGCTGGTCGTTGTCGCCATTTGCGCCAGTGTTGGCATTTTTGTCGGTGCCCTTAGCTTAAGCGGTTTGGGGAATAAATTTTCCCGTTTCCTGCTAGATGTGGCTGATGAACGGTTGGTAATTCTGCTCATTTTTATCGGAATTTGCAGCATCATTTTGGGCATGGGAATGGATGCCATGCCAGCCTATATTACGCTGGCTACACTGCTGGCACCTGCGGTCATTCAATTGGGCGTCCCAGATTTATCCGCCCATCTGTTTGTAATCTATTGGGGGCTGGCTTCCTTTATAACACCCCCTGTTTGTGTAGCCGTCTATGTGGCTATTGGCATTAGCGGCAGCAAAGTGTGGGAAACAGGTTGGGAAGCGGTTAAAATTGGCATCGCTTGTTACCTGATTCCCTATGCCTTTATCTTAAATCCCGAGCTTGTTATGATGGGGAGCTCAGCAGAAATTATTTATAAAGTGATAGTTATGGCTATCGGGTGTATCTTTCTCGCTGCAGGTTTCCAAGGCTATGGCCTGACCCTCCTCAACCTTGTGGAACGCGTGCTTTTAATCGCCTCTGGAATTGCGGTCGTTAGCCCCATCGTATGGGTTGAACTGATCGCCATTATCATTGGAGCGATTGTGATGCTAAGAAAGTGGGTCTTTACTCGCTTCATACAAAAACCTCAGGTGTATCAACAATAAGAGCCTTTGGCCGGTCATTGCTTCAATGATGACGAAGATAATCGTATGGTGGGCTTCCAAGGCCCACTTTTTAATTTTCTTTTTTCAAATGTTCATTTGAAAAATATTCTGTTATAATATCTTTGTTAACACTATTAACGAAAGGATGGTAAGGTAATGACTCTACCTGTAGAGCGGCTGTTTATTGCGGGTCAAACGGTTGAGACGGATCAAAAAGTGGATCTGTATAACCCGGCCAAACTGAGTGAAAAAGTGGGCGAATGTTATCTGGGTACCGTTGAGCATGTTAACCAGGCGGTAGAAGCTGCTGAGCGGGCTTGGCCAGAGTGGGCCGATACACCTGCGGAACAAAGAGCGCAATATTTGTTGGAGATGGCTCAATACATTGATGATAATACGGAAGAGTTGAGTAGACTATTAGTTTTAGAGCACGGAAAAATTTTGCGGGAAGCGGTGATCGACCTAAAATCGGCCGCAGCTGCCTTACGTTATTACGCAACTTTGCACACAGAATTAAAAGATAAAGTGGTTGAAAATGAACAGGGGACGATGATTCTAACTCGGCAACCCGTTGGAGTCGTCTCTGTGATTGTGCCCTGGAATTTTCCGATTATTTTAGCAGTCCATATGCTGGCTCCTTCATTGGTCGCAGGCAACACCGTAGTGATTAAACCACCAACTTATGTTCCTCTTACAATAACCCGTATTTTAAATCATATTGCCAAACGTCTTCCTGCCGGCGTACTCAATGTGATTCCTGGATCGGGTTCCACTGTTGGAGCTGCGATGGTGGAGCATCCCCGGGTACGTAAAGTCGCCTTTACAGGTAGTACTGAAACAGGCCGGGATATTATGCGGAAGGCAGCCGGAACCATTAAAAAGATTAGCATGGAGCTGGGAGGAAACGATGCTGCCATTTTGCTGCCAGATGTAACCGTCAATGATCATCTGATTGACGAAACCATTGCAGCGTCCTATACAGCTTGCGGTCAGATCTGTTATGCTATGAAGCGCATTTATGTATATCGTGATCATTATGAAAATTTTGTTAAGAGATTTACAGAGGCAGCCGACAAAATTGTGGTGGGCTTTGGTCTTGACCCCGAAGTGACCATGGGAGCCATCAACAATAAGCCGCAATACGAAAGTGTTCTCAAGTTGATTGAAGAAGCGAAACAAACAGGGGCCACTGTAAAAGAGGTGGGCCGTCTCAGTGACAAGGTCTCTCGAGATCAAGGATACTTTATTTTGCCCCATATCGTGACAGACGTGGATAATCGCCATCCCATCGTTCAGGAGGAACAGTTTGGACCTGTTATTCCCATCCTTCCTTATGACACCATTGATGAGGCGATTGAGATGGCCAATGATACGGAGTATGGCTTGGCGAACTCCATCTGGACCGCCGATATTGAAAAGGGATTTAAATTGGCACGCCGTCTGCAGTCAGGTAGCGTCTTTATCAATACACATAAAGTGGGAGCTTCTGCAGCCAACATGCCATTTGGTGGCTTTAAACAGAGTGGAATTGGACGGGGCCATGGTGTAGAGGCGTTATACGAACATACTGAATTGCAAGCTATCATTCGGCGGATTGACATGTAGCCAAATGAACATACTACAGGTGTAACGCATTTTTTCGCGCACCTGTTAATCACTTCTATTTTGTCCACTCTTTTTGTCCCAATTGGGATGAATGAGTATTATTTGACTAGACTGAACAATAAAAGCCGTATGAAATAATACTTGACCGGGCATATTGATTCTGATATAAAGTAATTGCAATAATTGAGACGGCTGTCTCGCATAATGGGATAAAGGAGTGGACATGGATTGAAACTGGCACTATTTAATGACTTTAAATTAGGGATCGTTCAAGAGGAGCATGTCTATGATGTTTCCGATGTGGTGAACTGGGACCAAAATCGTCCCCAGGAATCACTGGAGAAACTGATGGCAGACTTTGATGAATTAAAGGGTAAGATTGAACAAGCCCTATCGACTGCACCATCTTTTGCCGTGGCAGACGTCCGGCTTCGTCCTCCGGTGCCTCGTCCCAGCAAAGTGATTGCTGCCCCCGTCAACTACTATTTGCATCAGGATGAAATGAATGAACAATTTGACAATGCGCCCTATACCATTGAAAATTTAGGCTTTTTCTTAAAAGCGCCATCATCCATTATCGGACCCGAGGATACTGTAAAACTTCCATTTAAAGATCGGCGGACCGACCATGAGGCTGAACTGGCTTTTGTTGTAGGGAAGCGGGCTAAAGATGTGCCAGCCTCTGAAGCTCACAAATACATTTTTGGTTACTTTGGATTAATGGATATTACCGTCCGGGGTAAGGAAGATAGACCGTGGCGCAAATCCTTTGACACCTTTACACCGATTGGCCCCTGGATCGTGACAGCCGATGAAATAGGGGATCCCAATCAGCTGGCCTTTAAACTGTGGGTGAATGATGAATTGCGGCAAAATGCCAACACAAAAGATTTAATCTATGATTGCTACAAGTTTTTTGAAGTGGCCTCCGCTTGTATGACTTTGGAACCTGGTGATATTTTAACCACGGGTACACCTGAAGGCGTTGGCCCCATCACCAAAGGGGATCAGGTGCGTTTACAAATTGAGCGGATTGGAGAATTTAAAGTATATGTTGATTATAAATAGGAGGGGTAAAGATGAGCGATAAGCACGTGAATCAAGATTTGGAAGCCCTTCACGAACAGTTGAAGAAAGACCACCTTGGTCCCCTATGGTCTTCAATCCATCAATTAAACACCCTTGAGCCCAAACCCCGCTCTGTACCCTACCTATGGAAATGGTCCTTGATTAAGAAACGTTTGGATCAGGCCAAAGAGCTGCTGACTGTAGGGGAAGAAGCTGATCGGAGAGCGGTCTTTTTGATCAATCCGGGAATGGCCGATTTGGAACCGGTCGGCTGGGGAGGAGCCACCCAAACCTTGTATGCTGCTGTACAAGCGGTTAAACCTGGAGAAATTGCTCCGGCCCACCGGCACACCACATCAGCTGTCCGCTTTATCATCAAGGGTCATGGGGCAACTGGACGAGTGAATGGTGAAAAAATCACCTTTGAACCGGGCGACTATTTAATTACCCCCACGTTAAGTTGGCATGATCACGCCAATGAAGGGGATGAAGAAGTCTACTGGATGGACTGTCTTGATTCTCCCTTTACCCTCTACTTAAGCACCTGTTTTACCGAATTTTTGCCGGGTAATAAGAAACAACAGGATCTTGTAGTACCTGATGACTATTCTTCCCGTCGTTATCAAGGGGGAATGACCCGCCCCATATCGGACCGGAAACCATCCCTTGCTCCCCTTGGACGCTATAAGTGGGAGTTAACTCAAAAAGGGTTGGAAGGCTTGAGTGATTTTGACCCTGATCCTTTTGACGGCTATGCCTTAGAATATATTAACCCTTCCACCGGTAAAGATGCCTGCGACCGGATTGGCGCCCGCATGCAGATGCTGCCCCCCGGTTTTAAAGGGAAGGCCCACCGCCATGTACACAGTGTGATTTATCATGTCTTCCGCGGACAAGGGTATACGATCATCAATGGTGTCCGCTTCGATTGGTCTCAAGGCGACTTTTTAGTGATTCCTTCTTGGGCGGTGCATGAACATGTCAACACTTCTGATGAACCAGCCTACCTGTTTTCTACCAATGATTTGCCTATCATGGAAGCATTAAAATTTGAACGGGAAGAAGAATATCAAGAAAATAATGGTCATCAAGAAATTAAGGATGTATTTCAACCTAGGGTCTAAAGCAAATATTTTGTAAGCTAAGAATGACAGAAATAAGAAAAGCCTAAGGGGGTTCCTTTGTATGTGGCTCAAACGTTGGTCAAAATCAGTGCTGATGCTTTTAGCCGTTGGATTGGTTGTTGCCTTGGCCGCTTGCGGTGGAGGTGCCGATGAGCAACCAAGTGGCGAAGGGACGACTGAAAATGGACAAGCTGGTGGAGGAAACGGAGGAACCAAAAACATCTCCATTGCCACCACGCCAGTGGGCTCTTCCACTAACTCGGTGGGCAACGGTTTGGCCAGTGTAATCAGCTTGAATTCCGATCTGCAGGTATCTGTTCAGCCTTTCGCTGGTCCCACTGCTTATGTGGATCCTTTAAATAACGGTGAGGTCATGCTGGCTATTCAAAGTGCACCAGATATGATCTGGGCCTTTAGAGGTGAAGAAAATTATCCGGATCCCATTAAAAATATGCGCTTGCTGGTGCGGGGTAATTTTATTGAAGTGACCGGTGCCGCAGTGCGTGCCGACTCTGGCATTAAAACCATGAAAGATTTGGCTGGCAAACGGGTATCTTCGGAATATTCTGGAGCGACCATTGGTGCGGCCGTTCTAACAGCAGCATTGGAAGCCAATGGTTTAAGCTGGGATGATGTCACACCAGTACCTACCGTTTCCTATGAAACAGGCGTTAACGCGTTACGGGACAATCAGACCGATGCCATCTTTGCCCTGGTTCCAACCACTCCTTTAATGATGGATGCTCATAATGCGATTGGACTCGCTTCCGTGCCGTTCCTTGATGATTATACTGTAGATCAGATTGATGAAATTCCCCAGGAAGTTCTGGATAAAATCAGAGAACATGTTCCTGGTGCCGACTTTACCATCGTTGAAGCAGCCGGATATATTCAAGAGGATCAAATAGGCATTCAATATCCCAACATCTTTGTTGCATCAGCTCATTTATCCGATGAAGCCGCTTATACCATCCTTGAGACCTTGTGGAATCACTATGAAGAGTTGCATCCCATTCACGCCTGGCTATCCACCTGGACGCCTGAACAAATGTTTGATCCTGATCCAGAAATTCCCTATCATCCGGGTGCAGTCCAATTCTTTAAAGACCAAGGATTGTGGAATGATGAAACAGATCGCATTCAACAGGAGCTTATGGAACAGGCACAATAAAGGCGATCGTGAACACGTTTCGTGAAGAAATTAAACCGTAAAATGAAAGAAGCCAACAAGGCTGGATGTACCGGCCCTGTTGGCTCCTAAATTATTAGGTCTATCATATCAAATCCTACCTTAATAAAGGCTTGGAGAGGTTGAGAATGAGCGATCAAAAAACCGTGGATCAAAAGACACAAACAGACGTGGAATCCAGGCTGGATGAATTGGAAGCCATCAGTATTGAAGAGATAGGGAAGTATCGTCAGTTTAGAAATAAGCCCTTAAACGTCATCATAAGTATTATTTTGCTTTTAATCCCCGTGGCCGGTGTTGCTTACGTATTGGGCATACCGCTAAAAATTGGCTTAAATATTTATCCGGAACAATATATTGGTTTGTTTTTGGGTTTGATTTTGGTAGGCATTTTCTTATGTGTCCCAGCAACCAAAAAATCCCCTCGTCATAAAATTGCTTGGTATGATTGGATTTTAGCGATACTCGGTTTGGCTGTTGGATTATATATTGCCATCTATTTCCCAGAAATTGTATTGCGTCTAGGTCTGGTTACGGATGAACGGTTTATTATGAGTGTTATCGCCATCATTCTCATCATTGAAGCCATACGGCGCATGATGGGTTGGGCCATGGTGATCATCGTCGGCGTATTTATCGCTTATGCTTTCGTGGCCCCGTATCTGCCAGGGATATTTGAAGGAAACCCAACATCTGCCAGACAATTGTTTAATTATTTATATTTAGATTCTAGCAGTATGCTTAATATGCTTAATATTGCCTCCACTATTGGTTTGATTTTCATCTTGTTTGGGCAAGTTCTGCTTTATTTTGGTGGTGGCGATATTTTAAATGATTTTGCCTTGTCTTTATTTGGCCGTTTCAGAGGAGGCCCGGCCAAAGCTTCCGTTATTGGCTCAGGGTTGGTGGGCTCCATCACAGGAAGTCCAGTCACCAATGTAATGTTGACGGGAAGCGTGACCATTCCTTTAATGAAGAGAACAGGCTATTCCAGTGTACAAGCGGGAGCCATTGAAGCGGTCTCTTCAACGGGGGGACAAATCATGCCTCCTGTCATGGGGATTGCGGCCTTCATTATTGCTGACACATTGGGCATACCTTACGTAGAGGTGGCCATTGCCGCGATCATTCCAGCCTTGCTCTTTTTTATGTGTCTCTTTTTCCAGGTGGATCTTATTGCTGGACGAGATCAGATTAAATCAATGAGCCAAGGAGCACTTCCCAAGTTTGTGAGTGTCTTGAAATCTGGTTGGATGATTATTCCGCCCATGCTGCTTTTAATCTACTTTTTGTTTATTAAAGGATATACACCCCAAATGGCGGGCTTGTATGCATCGGCAATAGCCATTGTTTTTCTGGCCATACAACCGGAAATCCTTAAGAAGTTTTTTACGATTTTATATAAAACCTTTGTGGATACCGGTAAGGTTATGCTTGAGATTGGAATCATCTTGGCTGCCGCTGGTATCGTGGTGGGAGTAACCGGCGTTACCGGATTGGGCTTCAATATTGGCATGATTTTGGCCAGTTTGGCTGAATATGGCTTGTTGGTCCTTTTAATCGTCTCATCCATTGTATCCATCATATTAGGAATGGGTATGCCTTCCGTTGCAGCATACGCCCTGGTTGCGGTATTGGTGGCACCCACGCTGGTTCAATTGGGTGTTCCGCCTCTGGCTGCTCATCTGTTTGTCTTTTTCTTCTCTATTTTGTCTAACTTTACACCACCTGTGGCCTTGGCTTGTTTTGCCGCAGCACCCATTGCCAAAGAAAATCCACATAAAATTGGGTTTAGGGCGATGCAGTTTGGTATTGTCCTGTATATCGTTCCTTTTCTGTTTGTCTATGCACCCGAGTTGCTCATTGGGGTAGAGGTGGATGTCACCCGACTGCAGCAATTGTTTACAATTATAACGGCATTCTTAGCATGCTACCTAGTATCAGCCGGATTGGTCGGTTATATGTTTAATCATTTAAATTCTTTGAAACGGATCTTTGTCGCGCTGTTGGCCTTAGCCCTGTTTATTCCGCCAACATTATGGGAATGGAGCCAATGGTTAAATATTGTTGCTTTTATCGTAGCGGTCTTGTTTATGATTGTTGAATGGATCAGTTCCAGACGGGAGATCCAAGCAGCATAAATACTGAAGTCTTTCAAAACTTCGGGGTGAGGAGAAATGCACAAGGTAAATATGCCACCCGTCCGCTCAGTTGAAAGGGCGATTGACATTTTACAAACCTTTGCCACCGCCTCTGAATTAACGTTGGATGAGATAACGGGGAAAACCAACATTCCCCGTTCGACTGTCTATAGGATATTGTGCACTCTAGAAGGCAAACAGCTGGTTCGCTTTGATCAAGATAAACAGGTGTATAAACCGGGATTAAGATTAATCGAGTTAGGTTTATTGCTGTCATCCAGCCTTGATGTTAACCAAGAAGCGGAAGATGTGTTGATCGAGCTTCACAATCGGACCAGGCAAACTGTCTTAATGGCCGTTAAAGATGGGGATGGGATCCTGTATGTTTTTAAAAAGGAAACGCGTCAAGGATTAAAGTTCTCCTCTATGCTGGGCCAAAGACAGCCTTATATTTATGGGGTGCTTGGCCCAGTTCTTTTAGCTTTTGAACCCGATGAAAAGATTGAGCGCATCTTGCAAATTCCCATCCCAAAACGCACACCAGCCACCGTTACTGACCCAGCCATCATTAAACAGCGATTAATGCGGATTCGGGAAGAATATATTTATGAGGAAGCCAACGAAACCCATGATGGGGTGGTCGGAATAGGGGCACCTGTCTTTGATGCCCAGAATGAGGTGGTGGCGGCCATTGGTGTGGTTGGTCCTACTGTTCAACTGACAGAAGAGCGTCTAAAACAGGTTAAACCTCTGGTGATGCAAGCCGCCCGTCTCATTTCTAGACAATTGGGCTATTCCCGCAACTGGATTTAAACAGCCGTTAAT
>CALFAC010000033.1 GCA_937927935.1 uncultured Bacillaceae bacterium | reverse complement strand
TACATAGAAACCACAATTAAAGAACGTGATAAACACTTAATGCAGGTTTTGAGGGAGATCCAAGAGACTAAAAAAATGATTGCTGCAGCAGAAGAAAGGAAAGAGGAGCAAAAGAAGAAGAAGTGGTGGCGTTTTTGGGATTAAAAAAGTCCCTTTCTGAATGAAAGGGGCCTAACTGGGCTTGTTTTTCCTTATGTATCGGCTAAGCACTTTGTAGAAATTTTCCCTGGTCCCGGCCAGTATGATAATGACCAAGTTTCCCTGCTCATCTTCCTCAATTGCATAGGCTATCTCATAATTTGTACCCTGGTGATAGAAGTCATAACAATAAACACCGGCCAGATCCCCTTTTTTTGGTTCACCGGCCGTATACGGATCCAAGACAATGTCTTCTAAAGCCTCTTTAAATTTGTTTTTTAAAGCTTTATCTCTTATTTTTTTGAAGTATTGCTTAGCCTTTGGGCTTATTTTCAGCTCATTCATTTGCTATCGTCCTCGAAAAGTTCATCCAAGGAAGATACATCCTCTGCCTCTTTTTTTGCTTCTTCGAGCAGCTTCAGGAACGCCGGTCTGATCTGCTTCCTTCGGTAGTTAAACTCCCTGATCAACTCTTCTCCTTCAAATCCCTCTGCCACCAGTTCTTTTAGAATTTCTTCCGCAAAATCATCTTCTTCACGGACAGGACGAATGACAAGGCGATTATTGTGCAGCTCTACAAAAACCTCATCCCCAATTCCCAGCTGGTCATAAAATTCCTTTGGCAAAGTGATCTGGCGTTGTTTGGAGACAGATATGCGCTTTTGTTTTATTCGATGCTCCATGGCTAATTGCTCCCGATCCAAAGTGTTTATAGCCATAGTATGCCACCTCCTCGGATTTTAATACTTTTTTCTTTAAAAATTTATTTCTTTGTTTCTGTGTTTCTTTAATGCCAGTTTAGCACATTTTCTTAATGAATTGTCAACAACTTTCCGGATGGGGTGTTGACCTGAAATTCAGGCAAATTACATAGTATGAACACTCAAAATTACGTGGTAATGAACATGTTTTGAAACATATCAAAAAACAGTCTTCAGAAAATTCTGTAACTTTATATTTATAAACTAATGATTGTAAAAAAAACGGGGGTAATTTCTTTTTTCATTTAAAAAAATTGAGTATTACAAAATAGATATTATGTAATACTGGTGCAATCAGTTGAGACTGCGAAAAATCCCTTTAAAATCAAGGGATTTTTTTATTTTCAACGTAAAAAAAGGATTTTACATTTACATA
Source organism: uncultured Bacillaceae bacterium (assembly GCA_937927935.1). GTDB lineage: Bacteria > Bacillota > Bacilli > Caldalkalibacillales > Caldalkalibacillaceae > CALFAC01. The sequence goes on along the minus strand of CALFAC010000033.1, from coordinate 5,462 downwards.
TTGAATTTATATGTAATACTAAGTTTGACATATTGGAGGAATTTTAGATGGCTAGAAGAGGGGCAAACACGGTAGAACCGATTCGTGATGTGGAGAAAATTCGGCAGATGAAAGAGTATCTGTTGCACCAATCTTACCGCAATTATTTTCTGTTCCATTTTGGGATTAACAGTGGGCTTCGAATCAGTGACATTCTTCCTCTTAGGGTAATGGATGTTAAATATACCGATCATCTGAAGATTAGGGAGAAAAAAACAGGAAAGGTTCGTAAGATTAAAATGACACCAGCTTTAAAAAATGAAATTGAGAAGTACACAAAATCTATGGCTGACTCTGATTACCTGTTTCCATCCCGTCAAGGATCGGGACCCATCTCACGAATGCAAGCCTGGAAAATCCTTAATGATGCAGCGAAAGCCTGCCAGATTGAAGGGGCCATTGGCACGCATACGTTACGCAAAACATTTGGATACCATTTTTATCAACGGACAAAGGATGTGGCCATGTTACAACACATCTTTGGCCATTCCAGTCCTTCTGTGACCTTGAGATATATTGGCATTAACGATGATATGGTTGATCAGGCCTTAGAAGATTTTGCTTTGTAAAACATTGTAGTGCCCCTTAATTGCCACGATCAGCACAATTTTTTAAAAAAAGAATTCAAAATACCCTTTACAAGTATTTTTGTTTTTGGTATATTATAGTTACAGCAGAGAAAATCTGGAAAGCCAGTATTTTTTAGGGTCCTAAACAAAAAAGAATTTAGAATACCTTTAGGAGGTAATGGTATGGGTAAAGCTTCTGAAACAACTCTGAGATTTATTGATGAAGTACAGCATCAATTTAAAAAGGAATTAGGGATAGACCTCATGATTGAAATCCTAAAAATGCATTCCCTTTTTTACGCACTAGAACAAACCAAATATCAAGAACTCAGCACAATAACAACCAGGGAAGCCTTGATGAGACTGAACCCCAGAGAAGTAAAGAAAAACATCGCAGATCTGTACCAAAAATTAAGGAAAATGGTGCCGGCTTTATCTGATGTCCTCACGGACAATGACAATTTTGACGGACAAACAATCCATAAGTTAGTGGTGTTATTGAACCATCATGGTTTAACAAGGGAAGAATATACGAATTCCCAAAGCGTTACTGTCTTTTTTGATACAGTGGTTGAGGAGTGCTTAGCGAATTTAAAAGCTGGCTACTTGATGACTCCGCATGGTTTAACGCAATTGATGATTCGAGCCATAAACCCTGATCACAGGGGGATTGTATATGATCCTACGGCTGGTATCGCCAATTTAATGGTGGCAGCTTATCGACATGCCCAACAACAGGGGAAACACCTTACAGTTTATGGCCAAGAAATCGATAAGCATCTGTACGCCATAGGGAAACTTAATTTGTTTTTGCATGACATCTTACCAGATGACGGTGATATGCGTTTAGGTGACACGATTCAAGATCCCAAATGGCTGAAAGACGATCACCTAATGCAGTTTGATTATATTGTGATGAATTATCCCTTTGGTCTTTCGGAGTGGGGATATGATTTCGCCTCCAATGATCCCTATAACCGTTTCCTGTATGGATTGCCTTCCCGTTCCAAAGGAGACTATGCCTTTATTCTGCACGCATTAGCATCGTTAAAGAGCAATGGACGGGCAGCCGTTGTGGTTCCTTTTGGAGCACTGGTTGGTTCAATAGACAGAAAAATACGTGCGGCTTTGGTCAAAGAAGATGTCATCGAAAGCGTGATTGCCCTCCCTGATAATCTCTTTAGTGGTACGGGCATTCCAGTGGCTCTGCTTATCTTCAACAAAAATAAACCGGAGCACAAAAGAGGAAAAGTGCAGCTGATCAATGCGGAAGGGGACTACAGGCGGACCAGAACGCAAAGATTTCTTGAAGAAGAACATATTCAAAAGATCATTCATGCGCTGGAAGGATATACGGATGTGGAGCAATACTCAAGGATTGTTTCAATCAGAGAAATTGAAGACAACAATTTTGATTTAAACCCCGTGCTCTATTTTGTAAATGTGCTTATTGAAACGGAATTTGGCACGGTTAAATTTAAGAGAGATGTTTATGAAGGTAAGACAGATAATTTAGTCCAAATTGGCGATGTTGCCGAAGTGATTCGAGGTGTTAATTTGCCGGGGAGACGTCAATTGGAGAATGCTGAAGGAGAGCGTTATCCGGTTATTCAAATCAAGGATGTTGAAGACGGGACCATCCTGTTTGACAATCTTGAGCATCTTCCCGTTCAGCCCCAACGCTTAGAACGTGTAGTCGCTAAACCCGGCGATATTTTGGTATCCGGACGAGGAACAAGGCTAAAGATAGCCGTAGTTCCCGAGTACGAAGGCACTGTACTGGTTTCTAGCATGTTTGTGATCCTTCGCTTACGTGACAGCAGGAAACAAAGGATCAGTCCGTATTACATTAAACGCTTTTTGGAAAGTCCAATTGGCCAGTATTATTTGACAGCTCACCAACGGGGAACAATGGCACCCGTTTTAACACCGAACGATATAGGCTCCATTCCATTGCCTTTGATTGACATCAACAAGCAGAATGAAATGGTTAGGCAGCTTGAAGAGGCGGATGAGCTGGTTCAAAAGGCGCTAGAGGAAAGAAAGAAAAGGTATTTTGAGGCTTATCAATCATGGCTGTTTTCAGATTTAGCCATTGAGTTGAAGGAGGAAAGCCGGTGAAAAGGAATGTTTTACTGGATTTGAGGGACAGTTTGAGAAGAAGGGGCTTCTGGGTAGAGCTGGTGGATCATGAACTGGTCCTGGATCAATGGTATTCAAGACATAACTTTCTTGAATTGGTCACCCTGTTGACTGCCCATCAGATTCCTATAAAAATCGGTGACCGAGGGCTTCAATTGGAGTCGAACATCGCTCTCTCCGATGGGACCTTAAGAGCGATTGAGACAAGTCTTAGAATTATTCTGAGAGTCAGGCTAATGTTTTTGGAACGCACGGACCTGATTGATAAACTGCATTCTTCAAAACCGAACGATTTATCCATTCTGGAACTGGACCGGGGCATTGCCCCACTGGTTTTTGCCTTCAATAAGTTGCACCTCTATACCGCCATGAGCTGTGATGGACATGGGAGCGAAAGCCCAAAGATATGGTTTAATGATATTGGGATGCTAAAGACGGTCTATTCCTTGATTTCCAAAGCCAGGATGAACGTCAGCCTGGCTTATGATTGGGAAACCAGAAGAGAAAGAAGGGGATTTATATTGACAGCAAGAAAACGGATCAGCCGTGAACCATGGATAGTAAGCAAGATACAAGATGATGCTTTCACTTTATCCAACTTTTTGTTAAAAGAATATAAGCGTTCAAAAAAAGCAATGGTTAGCTGAAACCAAAGTTGAAAACATGGGAGGAGAAAACGATGAGTAAAAGCAACGGAGCCACCATTGGTTATGAGGAAAAGCTGTGGCAGGCTGCTGACAAATTAAGAGGCAACATGGATGCAGCAGAATACAAACATGTGGTTTTAGGTTTGATCTTCTTAAAGTATGTATCGGACAGCTTCATGGAGCTCTATGAGAGGTTGAAAGCCGATGAGTACGCCGATGAAGAGGATCGTGACGAATATTTGGCTGAAAACGTCTTTTGGGTCCCCAAGGAGGCCCGATGGGAATACCTGCAAAGCAATGCCAAAAAACCGGAAATTGGACAACTGGTTGATCAGGCCATGGTAGCGATTGAAAAAGAAAACAATTACCTCAAAGGCGTGCTACCCAAAATTTATGGACAGCCGGACCTGGACAAGCGTCGGCTGGGAGAGCTAATTGATCTAATTTCGTCCATAAAAGTGGGGGACAAGGAAAGTCGCTCTAAAGATGTTTTAGGACGTGTTTATGAATATTTCCTTAGCAAATTTGCCAGCGCCGAAGGAAAGAACGGTGGTGAGTTTTACACCCCTCGTTCTGTGGTTAAATTGCTTGTTGAGATGATCCAGCCCTATAAAGGAAGAGTGTATGATCCCTGCTGTGGTTCAGGTGGCATGTTTGTGCAAAGCGAACGTTTCGTGGAAGAGCATCAGGGGAAAATCGGGGACATTGCCATATACGGTCAGGAATCTAACCCCACCACATGGCGGTTATGCAAGATGAATCTGGCTATACGGGGCATTGAAGCAGATTTAGGAGAAGGCCCTGCTGATACGTTTCACAAGGATCTTCATAAAACCCTAAAGGCGGACTATATTTTGGCCAATCCACCCTTCAACATGAGCGACTGGGGCGGAGAACATCTGGTGGACGATGCCCGCTGGAAATACGGTATTCCCCCTACAAGCAACGCCAACTATGCCTGGATTCAGCACATGGTTTCCAAACTGGCTCCTACGGGTACAGCCGGCTTTGTAATGGCCAATGGATCACTCTCCACCAGTACAACCAGTGAATTTGAAATCCGTAAAAAGTTGATTGAGAAAGATTTAGTAGAGTGCATTGTCACCTTACCAGGTCAACTTTTCTATTCCACTCAAATCCCTGTTTGCTTGTGGTTTATCACCCGTGATAAAGCTAAAAATGGAATGCGGGAGCGTCGGGGGGAAATCCTCTTCATCGATGCCCGTAAATTGGGCCATATGGTGAGTCGAGTGCACCGTGAGTTAAGCGATGAAGATATTGCCAAGATCACACATGCCTATCATACATGGCGTGGGACGAAAGATGAACCTTATGAAGATATTCTAGGATTCTGTAAGGCAGTAAAAATTGAAGAAATCCGTGAACATGAATATATCCTGACACCAAATGATGAAGATGAAGAACCATTTGAAGAAAAGATGGAGCGAATAACGGCAGAACTTGCTGAACAATTTTCGAAGTCAAGAAAACTTGAAGAAGAAATCCGCCTGATACTAAGAGGGATTGGTTATGAAATTTAAACAAACAGAGATCGGCAAAATTCCAGTTCATTGGAGAGTAGTCAGTATTAAAGAAATAGGAAAGGTAGTCGGAGGCGGTACCCCTTCAACTAAAAAGAAAGAGTATTTTGGGGGTAGTATACCATGGATAACCCCAAAAGATCTCTCAGGATATAATAGAAAAAGAATTCAAAGAGGGGAAAGAAATATAACAGAATTAGGATTAAAAAATTCAAGTGCCAAGTTGTTACCTAAGAACACAGTTTTATTAAGTTCTAGAGCACCGATTGGGTATGTTGCAATAGCAGACAATCCTTTGACAACTAACCAAGGTTTTAGAAGTATTATCTGTGATGAATCCAAGATAATCCCTGATTATTTATACTATTATCTTAAAATGAGCAAATATTCTCTTGAAAATTTGGCTAGTGGATCTACATTTAAAGAAATATCTGGTAAGGTGGTTGAGGAATTTAAAATACCTTTACCGCCATTAGAAGAACACCGAAGGATTACCAGACTCCTGTCTTTACTAGATTCTAACA
>CALFAC010000032.1 GCA_937927935.1 uncultured Bacillaceae bacterium | reverse complement strand
CTGATTATGTCTGGTAATAGTGGACAGGCATGGCTTAGAAAAATAGAGTGGCTTTATTACAGATTAACCGAAGAGCAGCGGTACGATGTCAAGCCCCTAATTTGAAATAAACGACTTTTTTACTGGTGGTGTCATTAAAAATGGCCATACTCAACCAAGCCCACCCTACCTAGTTAACATTTATTACCAGTAACTAGGAACTGGTGGAAATAACACGCAAATATGTTTATGCCTGTTGTCGGCTCCCTCCTTTGGGTTCGTAAAGTCGATTCGTCTTCAGCAGATAAAAGACCAATCGCACCAGTTTACGGGCTGTTAGCACAAGGGCGCGTTTTTCAGCAAACTCTTTCGGCTCCGCTTTCTTCCGAGCGTAATATTCAGCGAAAACAGGGTCGTGCACCCGGACACTGTTCGCCGCTTCGATGAAATAATACCTCAGATAGCGGTTGCCGGATCGAATCAGCCGTGTGCGGTTTGCTGTAAACTTACCGGATTGGTGTTCCGTCCAAGCGAGGCCAGCATACTTCGCCAACTCCTTATGGCTCTTGAATTGGCGAATATCCACCTCCGACAGGATGCCAGAGGCAAAAATGGGGCCAATGCCAGGGACGGAAGAGAGCGTCTGTGGCAGCGTCTGCAAATGATCCTCAATGCCTTTTTTCAAGGCTTTGAGTTGCTCCTGCACCGTGCGAATGACACGGATGTTGGTGGCCATGGCCAGATTAACCGAATCGGACATCGCCTGGGGCAAGCGGTATGAGGAACGCGCCGCTTTTTGCAGAGCGCGAGCCACCGCTTCCGGATCATCAAACCGGTTCTTGCCGTGCAAGACCAAAAAATCAATCAGCTTGTCCAAAGGCATTCCGGCTAACACCTCCGCCGATTCAAAAGTTTCCATCACGGCGAGAGAGCTTGCAGACAACTTGTTTTGAAATGGCCCGGTGATCGTATAATCACTGAACTTTAAAAACAAGTTCGTCATGAGGAAATTACTTTCCCGCGTGAGCTGCCGCATCAAGTGGAACCGCGCGCGTGTCAACCGTTGCAGTGCCATGAGCGGCTCGCTCCACGTGAAAGGATGCGGCAGATGGCCAGCACGTAACTTGGCGGCAATGAACCAAGCATCAACGCGATCATTTTTGGGAGCGTCCAGAAAGTGTCCTTTCTTGAATTGTTTAATCAGGCTCGGGTTAAAGACATAAACGTTCTTACGAGGGACGCCAAAATCCAAATGATGATCAAGGTACATGGCCGCGTGTGTGGAGTAGCAGCCGGTATGTTCAAGGCCAAACAGGATCTCATCCACCTGATGCTTGCGGGCGAGTTTATTGATGCGATCCTTGAGCTCCAGGATACCGGGACGATTGTTAGTGACGGTAAAGCGGCTAATGGGTCGTTTCTCATCGTCCCGGGTTAAACAGCAAACCACGTTATCTTCGCTGCCGATATCAATACCGACAAACAAGGGAGACGGCATAAGGATCACCTCCTTCGCTTGAGATGGCGATGCCTACGATCCTGGGATGTCCCTGGGAAACCCATGAACGACAGCCTTGCGTGCTATTGGAATACACCGGGGATCATCGGTGCACGCAGCCTCCCTCTGCTCGCAGGAGGGATGATCGGCCGGGAAACAGTCAGCGTGTAGGTCTATATCATGGGGCCAGGGGAACACTCTTCATCTGGAAGACACCCTTGACAAAGGGGCAACGGGAGTGATTGGAACATTCCCTTGGTAGACACCTAAGGCTATTTTCCCAAAGACAGCCCAAGAT
>CALFAC010000031.1 GCA_937927935.1 uncultured Bacillaceae bacterium | reverse complement strand
GGTTTCGCCGATGACCGCCGGTGTTTTTGCCACTTTTACGCCGCAAGCTTCCAGCTTCTCAATTTTATCCTTGGCTGTGCCTTTCCCTCCAGAGATAATGGCTCCGGCATGGCCCATCCGCTTGCCAGGAGGAGCAGTTTGACCGCCGATAAAGCCAACCACCGGCTTTTTCATGTTGGCTTTAATCCACTCAGCCGCTTCCTCTTCGGCTGTTCCCCCAATTTCACCGATCATGATGACAGCGTACGTATCGTCATCTTCATTAAACATTTTTAAGATGTCGATAAAGTTGGTGCCATTAACCGGGTCCCCGCCAATACCCACGGCGGTGGACTGGCCAATCCCCCGGGTGGTCAGCTGATGGACCGCCTCATAGGTTAAGGTTCCGCTGCGGGAGACGATGCCCACATGCCCTTTTTTGTGGATATAGCCGGGCATGATCCCAATTTTACATTCTTCAGGCGTGATGACCCCCGGGCAGTTTGGACCGATCAGGCGCGTCTTTTTCCCTTCCATATAGCGTTTCACTTTGACCATATCTAAAACAGGAATGCCTTCTGTGATACAGATCACCAGATCAAGCTCAGCGTCTACCGCTTCCATGATGGAGTCAGCTGCAAAAGCAGGGGGAACATAGATCACTGAAGCCGTTGCCCCTGTTTTCTCTTTAGCTTCTTTAACCGTATCGAATACAGGAAGACCCTCTACTTCCGTTCCACCCTTACCTGGGGTTACACCCCCTACCATCTTGGTGCCATACTCTATGGCTGCTTTGGTATGAAACCGTCCCGTTGCTCCGGTAATGCCTTGACAAATCACTTTGGTATCCTTGTTGATTAAAATGCTCATCCCAATTCCACCTTCCTCTTATTTGACCAACTCGACAATTTTTTGTGCCCCATCAGCCATCGATTCTGCCGCGATAATATTGAGACCTGATTCATTCAAGATCTGTTTACCCAGCTCCACATTGGTACCTTCCAGACGAACCACCAGCGGCACGTTGAGGCTCACTTCTTTCGCCGCAGCCACAATCCCATTGGCAATCACATCGCATTTCATAATACCGCCAAAAATATTGACAAAAATCCCTTTTACTTTGGGGTCGGAAAGGATGATCTTAAAGGCTTCGGTCACTTTTTCTGTTGAAGCGCCGCCACCCACATCTAAGAAGTTGGCCGGTTCGCCTCCATAAAACTTGATAATATCCATCGTGGCCATAGCTAGACCGGCTCCGTTAACCATGCAGCCAATATTGCCGTCTAGACTGATGTAACTTAAATCGTGTTTGGAAGCTTCAATCTCTTTTTCATCCTCTTCAGACAAGTCCCGCAAAGCAACGATGTCAGGATGGCGGAAAAGCGCATTGGAGTCAAAGTTTAATTTGGCATCTAAAGCCAGGACATCGCCATCTTTGGTGGTGACCAGCGGGTTGATTTCCGCCATGGAACAATCTTTCTCCACAAAGGCTTGATATAAGCCCTGCATAAATTTAACCGCTTTATTGACTAACTCCTTTGGAATGCCGATGGAATAAGCCAACTGGCGAGCTTGGAAAGGTAGCAAACCAACGGCGGGATCAATCACAGCCGTAAAGATTTTTTCCGGTGTTTTGGCTGCCACTTCTTCAATCTCCGTGCCCCCTTCACCTGAGGCCATCATCACCACGCGTCCTGTTGAGCGGTCAACCACCACACCGATGTAATATTCATTTTCGATGGCACAACCCTCTTCGATCCAAAGGCGCTTAACCTCTTTTCCTTCTGGACCGGTTTGATGGGTGACCAACACTTTGCCTAACAGCTCTTCTGCATATGTACGCACTTCATCCAAGTTTTTGGCGACTTTTACTCCGCCTGCTTTACCGCGGCCACCAGCGTGAATCTGGGCCTTGACCACGACGACATCTGTGCCCAATTTTTTAGCGGCTTCTACCGCTTCATCCACAGAAAAGGCCACGTAGCCATTAGGGACTGTAACCCCATATTGTTTCAGCACTTCTTTTGCTTGGTGCTCATGGATATTCATCTGTTATCCTCCCGTCCATCTCTAACTGCACGTTTTAATTAATTTTTCCCTATAACAGCTTACAATAAATTTGCCTATTTGTCGATTTCACAAAAATAAAACATAAAAAAGGGGATGTCCCGACAGAAATGTGATGAACTGGGAGGACATCCCCTTTTTATCTTACCCTATAAAAGATATATAAAGGCCCAATTAATCAGTAAACAGTTGGACAAACATTTTGCCGTAAGGTCCCCCGTCCACTACGCCAATACCCACCTGATTAAAATTGCCATTTAATATATTGGCCCGATGACCGGGAGAGTTCATCAATGATTGGTGAGCTCCTTCTACGGATGAGTTACCTGCCAAATTTTCGCCCATATACCGGTAGCTAACCCCAAATTTTTTCAGCATTTCATCGGGGGAACCATAAGTGGGTGAATGGTGGCCAAAATAACCTTTATCGATCATATCTTGCGCTTTAGCCCGAGCTACCTTAACCAGCTCTCCATTCACTTTAAGTGGAGCAAGACCTTGTTTCTGCCGCTCTTGGTTAACCAGCTGAACCATTTTTTGTTCATTGGCATTTAAGCTGACTGAAGACGCGGGTTTTGAACCTGAACCATTCTGATTTTGAGCAGGCTGATCATTTTTTGATTGTTGAGGTTGCTGCGGTTTCTGTGGCGCCGGTTGTAGAACCGGTTTTTCGGCCTGGCTACCTTTGCCCTGTTGTTCACCTGATTTGGGAACAAAACCTTTAAACTGAGCCAGCACTTGATTGATTAAAGCAGAAACGTCTTTATTCAATTGAGCCGGGTCAACCGATTGCAGATCGATCTGTTTTCCGTTTACAAACAGGAAGCAACTTTGGTCCATGCTCTTGGCCTCGGCCGACGCAAAAGAAGCGCCTCCCAGAAGCAACACGACAATGCCTAACAGCACAGCTGTCCTCTTCAGCATAAATGTTCCTCCTATTCTACTAAAATTTAAATTACATCAAATAGATTCGTGAAATTGTTGAATAGGAGGGGGTATGGAAAAACTTACCCATAGGGCAATATGTTATTATAAATAGTGAGACGCACTCATTTTTTCAGCAACCTCTTTTTTTGGAGGGAAAAAGATGAGCCGTGCGGTAATGAAACGCTTATCCATCATTATGGTTGTTATCCTGTTTATTCTCTTAATTCAAAGCCCGTGGTTTAAAAATCTGCTCACCATCGAGGAAGAAGATTTAAAACTTTTAAGAGAAAATATGGGTTATCAACTGCTATTGCTTACCATCCCGTTAGGGATTTTGCAAGGGGTCGTCACCATTTTCCCCTTTGCCACCATCGTCGTGTTGCATATTTGGGGGTTTGGGCTGGTGCAAGGTTTGTTTTATAGTTGGCTGGCTGCCCTTTTGGGTTCTCTGGTTTGTTTTCTTTTGGCCCGTCATTTTTTGCAAGACTGGTCGCAAAAGATCCTGGAAAAAAATAAAGAAAAATATAAACGCGCTGTTGGTTATATTGAGAGGTACGGCTTTTGGGGACTTATAGTGCTGAGGACCTTTCCGTTTATGCCGAGCAATCTCATTTCAATCATTGGCTCCCTATCCCCCATCCCCTTTAAACTGTACTTCTGGTCTTCATTTATCGGAAATATACCCATGGTGATTATTCAAGCCGCCCTCAGTTCACCTATTACCACCAGTGTCACGGCTGGGTATGGAGGTGAATGAAATGGAGCTTCACCAGCTGGAGTATTTTTTAGCCGTTGAAAAATACGGCAGTTTTTCCGCCGCCTCTCAGGAGATCAATGTATCTCAGTCCACTTTGTCCCAACAAATCAAAAAATTGGAGGAAGAGTTGGGGGTGCAATTGTTTATCCGCCACCCTCGCTCCATCACCTTAACCCCTGCCGGACGGGATTTCCTTGTTCATGTGGTGCGCATCAAACAAGAAATTCAACATTCACTGGAAACCATCCAAAAATACACCAATTATGAAAAAGGCTCCCTTATCTTAGGCGCTATTCCTTATATCAGTTACTTGGGGATTAACCAGCTGATCGCCAACTTTGTCAAACAGTACCCTGGCATCGACTACAAAATATTTTCCAACGATACCGATCAGCTGTTAAGGGGCATGCGCGAGAAAAAAATTAATGCTGCCTTTGTCAATTACCCCTTTCAAAACGAGGACGACTTTGACTTTTACCCTATCGTGACCGACAATCTGGTTATGCTGGTTTCCCAAATGCATCCCTTGTCTAAAGAGGCAGAGGTTGACCTGAAGCAGTTGGCTAACGAGCCTTTTCTATTGATTAAATCCAGCTCCGATTTCCGCCAAGATTTGGTGGCAGCCTGCCGCGAAGCCGGATTTGAACCCCATATTATTCTTGATGGCGGCCATGTGGACATGGTGAGAGATTTTGTGGAAAACGGTTTAGGAATCACTTTGATGGGTTACCGCATCGCTCAAAGCATCTCCAATCCCAACACGGCGATCATACCGATCAAGCAGCAGGTACGCCGAACCACTGGACTGGCCATTCCAAAATATGCCCGCCGCCTGTTGGCGACTCAACTTTTTCTGGACTATACGCTAAAAAATTGGAAAATGGAAAAACGAGAAGAGGCCAGTGAATGAACTTCACTGGCCTCCTTTATATTAACCTGAATATTTCTGACGGGCCTGTTTCATAGCCTCAACAATCTGATCACGGTCAAGGGAGAGCTCAGCAACTCCCACTTGTTCCATATAGACATCTTCTGGTATAGCCTGTTTAATCTCATCTTCCAAGATGTGATAAACTTCTAAACCTAGGGCTACTCCAGCCAAAGGACCGGCATAGGTGGGGTCCCCCATTGTAACCGTTTCGGCGTAGATGTCGGCACTGTCTGCATCGGGAGATCCCAATATAACCAGAAGATTTTCCCGACCATATTTTTCGGCAGCTTCCAGCAGAGTTTTCTGGACCACCTGGTCCATCGCACCTGCCGCTGTTCAGACGAAACATTGGGTATCGGCAAAGACCACTTCACCGCCCGCCGCTTTCACACAGGCTTCAATGGCCGGTGCTGGTACGCCGTCTCGTTCTCCCAATACAAAAACTTTTTTGCCAGAAATCATGCGGTCACCTCCTTTCAAGGTATGTCTCACACTAGATGCATTAGGAGGCAGACTCCGTGATTAAACGTTCAACATCATCAATGCTTAAATCGCCACCAGAGATACGCTGCACTTCATTGCCATTTTTAAATAATAGGAAGGTGGGTAAACCCATTACTTTAAGATCAATGCACAACCGGCGATTTTGGGCACTGTTTAGCTTGACCACTTTTACTTTTCCTTCATATCGCTTAGCCAAGGCTTCCACCTCAGGCATCAGGTTTAAGCAAGGTTGACAGCTTGGTCCCCACACATCCACCACCACGGGCTGATCGGCCTGCAGGACTTCTTGTTCAAAATTGTCCTTATTAACCTCAATCATTTCAGTTCTCCCCTTTTCGATAAGTTAATTAAGTTAATAAAGATTATTAATTATTTTTATTAATTATTTCTTTCAAGGATAAAGGAGACACCGTCGGAAAGCTGAGTCATTTTACCCAAGAAGAGGCTTCCTTTTCCAACAAACATGGCATTGTTAATTTCTCCGTCCATAATCATTTTTCGTGCATGACCAATAAACGGGATCGCCGAAGCAATGTGGCCTTGAGTCGGAGAATAACCAGGCAGGCCATGTTTTATTTCAAACCTGTCCATCTCTTTCCGGTCCAGCTCCCCCCGGATGACAGCCATCGCGGCAATGGTGCGGTAATTGGTACGCGGGACGTTACCATTGCCATTAGGCTCCGTCACTTCAGGATTGTGCAGTTCTACCGCATATTTATCAATATCTAGAATCCCTTTACCAATGGATTGAAGCGGTTCTACGATCAGAGCCTGATAGATGTTTTGGGCAGAGGAACCGGCCTGAATGGCATGTTTACCAAAAGCATCGGTGCGGATTTTGGGGCTTTGCCCATCATCTTCACTAATAATCATCCCTATGGCGCCCATTTGATCCTCCAAGATGGGCATATCGTTAGCTAAGTGACCGGCAAATTTCATGCCCAACTTAGCTTGAGAACCACCGCCGATGACCAATACGTTGCGATACAAACCGGCTTGCACAAGAGCCGAAGCAATATGGACCGCATGACCGGGTGCGCAGCAGAAGGACTTCACATCAGAGCCACTTGCATTGATGCATCCGGCATGTTCAGCAATTGCCTTGGCCATGTTTCCGCCTCCCCGCTGGTAGCGATCCCCCACCGCTTCTTCATCACAGGCAATCACATAATCAATTTGCTCGGGCCGGACATTAAATTTGGACAGCACATGGCGCATCGCAATCAAGCCGGACGCTTTGTTACACAAGTTTTCCAACATATTGTGAGCGGAGAGGTGGTGATCTTCCTCATGACCATCTACAACACAGCCCACCAACTCCTCTCGACCCATATATAAGGGAATAGCGCCTGCTTCCACTTTTGCTCTGATCTCTTCTACCGGTTGTCCCTCACCAAGCCGTTTCAAATCTTCTTCCTGGATCAGGGGATGGGATGATAAAGCCTCATAAACGCGGGGTGTAAATGTATCGCTAAGGGTGACGAGATTAAACTGATCAACGATTTTAACCCAGCCGTAAAACTCATCCTGAGGAACAATTTCCCCCCAGGGGCTGAATCGGTTGGCTTGTTCCACCCTTGCACGGGTCCAGGGCCGCTCGTAGCGAAGCAGTTCATCAGGCGTAAGATTGCCGATAAAAACCTGGTTGGGCGGATAAGCCACAGCCTCTTCAAAGGACCGCATGTGACTGTAAATTTGATCAAGCAATGCTGGATTTTTCTTGATTTCTCTGGAAGGTTTGGAGCCAAACGGAATCAGGTCAGGCGTATGCGTCAGGACAAAGGATGCCCCTTTTAAAACGGGGGTAATCATGAACCTATTCCTCCCTTGACACCAAGATGTAATCGACTAAGCGCTTTATTCAATGACACTAGGTTCCTCCACTTCAGCCTGCACGGCTTCTATGCTTTGATTGATCAAGTTTTGTCTTAAAGCTAGCTCAGCCTCCGCCTCCAGACTGGGATCACCTGTGGGATAAAGCACACTTTGGGAAGGGACAACACGATTAGCTCCTGATTCTAAAGCCACATTAATCACCGTACAAACTTGCGCCACCGGTATACCGACCCGCTCCAATTCTCGTGTAATCACTGCACCGCAGCGAGTAGAGGTCCCTCAGGTGGAGGTGAGAATTACCGCCTGAACACCGGCATCAAGCAGTTCCTGGGCAATTCCCTTACCGATGCGCGCCGCGTCTTCAATAGCGGTAGCCACGCCAGCGGTAGAATAAATATAAGGGTGTAAGATAATCTTCCCTTCCTGTTCAGCATGCCGCGCGGCATCTAAGGGAACAAGCCGGTTGGGATCTTCAGTCACATAGCGGGTGTCATAGCCAAAATGGTTCACTTCCACATCATCGGGTGAGAGTTTAGACCAATCTTTAATCTCAATGCGACAATACCGCTTAGAGCGACCACCTGCCATCCCTTCCGGATTTCCTTTAAGGATTAAGCCGCCATCGGTTACCAAAGCCAGGCGAATGGGACCTGACTGCACGGGGGGAGCTGGAGGCACCGTTTCACGTTTAACCATGGGGATCTCAGTCTGAAACGGCTCTCCCCTGTACTTGGCCAAGAGCATTTCAATGGCCCGCTCGGCAGCATTTTTCTCTTTAATCACATTTTTCTTTAAACCCCGTTTATACAACTTTTCCTGTTCTTCTTCAGTGAGCGCTTCCCCTTTTATGGTTTTGTACAAAATGGTGCCCATCACCGGCATGCTATTTTTCATATCGACGGCAGAAGTGCCTGTCCGAACAATAGGGATGTAACGACGATAAGTTTCCAGCGCCGTACTGTCTGGGCCTAAACCGGTAATGACCGGAATATTTAAACGCTCCTGGACAGCTTTACAAACGGAAGCGCTCGCCTCTCCATAACGGCCGGCAGAAAACGCAGGACCTGCCAAAACCCCTTCCGGTTTAAATTGTTCAATCAGTTTAACCACTTCATCAAGGGCGCCTTCATTTTCCACAAAATAATTATCACCGCATATGACTGTGCCAATCACTTTGATTTTTCCTTGTGAGCTCATCTCGAGTAGCCGTCCAGGACCTACACTACCCTCTTTGGCGTGAGGAGGTGTTCCCGCTTGCTCTTCACCCCCGATCCCGCCAAAAAATTGATTGATATAGTGAACGACGCGTACCGGTTGTGTCTCACTCATCACCATTTCCCTCCTCTGGGGTAACATATTGCTTAGGCCTTTAGACCTCTACCATTGCCAACCGGGAAGCCCCCAACTGACTGACCGCACCGCAAATGTCCCTGTAGCATACTTTTAAGGCCTGATGGGCATCAACAGGCTTTTCGTTGGGGTCTGTGGTAAAGGGTCCCACCTGTGTACCACCGAAAACGTGAGTTTGGGGTGGCAGGTCAAGCCAGTCATCGTAAATGCCTACAGAAGCTAGCGCATCGGCCGCTTCAGAATTGGCTGAAATGGAGTCATAAATGGTGCCGTCGCCCATGTATGACCAAATAAATCCGGAGGTGCGCACCCCTTGTTTCTCAAGGGATTCAATAATCATTAACAGATCAGATTCAGGGATACCGCCCCCCAATTTGCTTACCACAGCCAAATCAGCTTTTAACACGTTGCTAACCAAATTGGTAATGACAGCCGTTGAACGGGCCCTTTTTTCGCGGGTGACATGGGCCACATACGCAATCACACCGGCGAAATCCACATCGCGTCCATGGCGTTTGTACAGATCAAGGACAGCAGGGTTGTTTTGAAAGGAGTACGTATCGATTCCTAGGTTCCAATAAGGAGCCACCACCGCCCCGTCCAACATTTCATTGGGATGCAGTATGGTGGGTAGAAGGCCTTGCACATCGTCACCATACAAAATAGGTTCATCCACTTCTGAGCGTTGGTGGGATGAAATCATACAGATATAAACGGCACGTGGCAAATCGGCAGGCCGGGGATCCAGCGTATATTCTGTAATCTGGACCGGTTCGGCTTCGGAAGCTGCCTGAGCCAGATAAGTTCCGATTTTCAAACCCATCCGCTTCAGTGCAGAGAAATAGTCATTATTTTTCATATTTTTATCGATAGGTTCAGCCTGAAAGGCAAGATGATGCATCTCGCCATAAGGCGTTAGCTCACTGCCAAAACCGGACATATCCAATAGTTTGTTATATCTATCAGGCACAACAGAGATAGCGAGGACAGAAAATTGCTCCAGGGCTGCCGTTGTTCCTGTCCCGACTGAGGAAACTGGTCCCAGTACCCCAGGGTAGTTGACTGCCCCCTTCCCTAGCCTTGCCCTGGCTGCAAATACGTCAAAAATATTGATGACACGCATCGACGTACCAGGCTTAACCAGCTCCAGAGCGGTTACTTTGATTCCCCAGCGCTGTTCATATTCAGATAAAGACTGTAAAAGTTCTTCTTTGTTTATGGTTAGCGTTCCTTGCTCATATCCCGTCTTCTGACCCCAGGCGATGTCTTGTACGGGATATTTGTGCATCGTCAAATGCATGAGCTCCCCTCCTAATGCCAATTTTGCCCCACTCTAGAATGACCTCCATATCACAATAGTATGAAATAGATGAAATTATCCCATTAACTATAATATAATAATATTATGTTGATTAACGCAATCTATATTTATAATACTATTTATTGATATTATCTATAAATACAGGGGGTAAAACGCATGGAACTGCATCAATTGGAATATGTGTTGGCGGTGGAAAAACACCTGCACTTTTCGGCCGCAGCAGAAGAAATAAATGTGACCCAACCTACCCTGTCCCATCAGATCAAACGTCTTGAAGAAGAGTTGGGCGTGCAGCTGTTTATTCGCACCACACGCTCCATACAGCTTACTCCGGCAGGACGGGAATTTGTGGCGTACGCGAAGAAGATTTTGCAAGAGGTGGAAAATGCCAAAAATGCTATGATCGAGTACAGTCAGTTGAAGAGGGGCTATCTAAAGGTGGGGGCCATTCCTAATTTGATTTATATGGGGGTTATTAAGCTAATCGCCGATTTTCAAAAGAAATATCCCGGCATCCAAATTAAGCTTTATGAGGATAACAGTGACGATCTTTTAAAAATGATGCAGGCTAATGAACTGGACGTTGCCTTTATCACCTATCCATACATCTCCAAAACTGAGCTTGATTTTTATCCCCTGATTTACGATGATCTCGTCCTGGTGGTGAGTCGCAACCATCCGCTGGCCAATCGGGATATCGTTAAGGTGTCTGAATTGGCTGAAGAAAAATTTTTAATGGTGGCATCCACCACCGGTTTGCGCCAATCCCTTATCCAGCTGTGTCGGGAGGCCGGCTTTGAACCTAATATTATTTTTGAAACGGCCCATGTTGAAACCATAACCGGCCTTGTGAATGAAGGGATAGGGATCACCCTTTTTGCCAGGCGAATTGCAGAAGGGTTGGCCAGCAAACACAACCGGATCATAAAACTGGATACCTCTCTGAAACGGGTAACCGGTTTGGCTGTCTCTCGGTCAAGCAATTTGCTGGCCACGCGTACCTTTAAGGAATTTGTACTGAACCATGATAACATATAAAAATCACGAACATATAAAGATAGCGTAGAACGTTTTACCGGCTAATCTCTATCGTCTGTTTAGCATGAAGCTGTTCGGGGTCAATCTCAACAGGGAGTTCATCTGATTTAAGAAGAACCATCACTTCTGCCTCAACCGTATAGGTGCCTTCAGGGACATCGTGGCTGGACAAATCCCATGTTTCCAGCCATTCCATTTTATCCCCCGCTTTTAACTCAATCATTTGCAGAGCCATGGTAAACATTTTATCAGCTGAATAGCGGTATACCTCTTCACCTTGCTCGTCTTTGACCACGATTTCAAACTGTTGTCCAGACCCAAAGGGAAGGGTTAAATCTCTAAGCGACTCATTGTATAACCTTAATGTAAAGATAAGCTGGTTTTCCTGTTGCTCCACATCTAATGTTGTTTTTAATTTCACTTCCTCTTCCACATGCTTTTGTTCCGCAGGCTCACTGACGGTGCCGCTCGTTTCATCCCCACTGCCGCAAGCGGTTAATACCAGTAAGGATAACGTCATGAACAACAGCCATTTTTTCATTAAACCACTCCTCCTGTATGCTCGATGAGCCTTATTTGCACCAGCCTCATTTTTACAGACGAGTGAGCGCCTGCCAATGTTGCAGTTATTCATTTATTTTAAACATTGGTGTCAAATATTTGTTGTAAATCAAGGAACGGATGATTTACAGGATAAAAGGAAAGCTAAATATGGAATACTTATAAGGCTATATCGCGACCATAACAGGAGGAACGTTTATATGCCGTTATTTTCCGTCCTGATCTTACTCATCAGTTTAGGTGCAGTACTGGTTGCAGCTTCACTCTTTACCAACGGCATCGAATGGCTGGGTAAAAGACTCAACCTGTCGGTAGGAGCCGTTGGTTCTGTACTGGCTGCCGTGGGAACGGCCCTTCCTGAAGCCATGATCCCCATCGTGGCTGTTCTAGGCGGTCATGAAGATTCGGCCCATGTCGGCATCGGCGCCATTTTAGGGGCTCCCTTTATGTTATCAACTCTAGCTTTTCTTGTGGTTGGTTTATCGGCTCGACTATTTAAGCAACGAGAGCAAGGACCTGTGATCACGGTGGATGCCACCATTTTCCAGCGGGATATCCGTTTTTTTCTCATCGTTTTTACCGTAGCCGCCGCTGTTTCTTTTGTCCCGTGGAAGGGGCTGCGCTATCTGGTGGCTATTCTGTTAGTCAGTTTATATATCATCTATGTTTACAAAACCATCCGGGCTGGCCAAAAGATGGGTGAAAACGAAACTGATATTAAACCTTTATTTATTGCCCGCAAGGCCAAAAGGCCAGCCATCGCGCTGATCATCCTTCAATTGATTGTCGCTTTGGTCATGATGGTCCTTGGAGCTCGTTTTTTTGTTAACGCCATCATCGATCTGGCCCACACGTTTAACCTTTCTACTTTACTTCTCTCGTTAATTATCACTCCTGTAGCCACTGAGCTTCCTGAAAAATTTAACAGCATTTTCTGGATGCGGGATGGGAAAGACACTTTAGCACTGGGTAACATTACGGGTGCGATGGTTTTTCAAAGCTCCGTCGTCCCCTCGGTAGGGATTGCATTTACCAGCTGGGAATTGACTCTTTCGGCTCTCGTCAGCGTGGTTTTAGCTCTGCTCTCCGCATTTATTGTCTTTTACTGCTCTATGCGAAAAGATCAATTGACAGCCAATGTTCTCATCTTTTCCGGCAGTTTTTATGTTGTCTTCATCTTGTTTGTTGTGTTAGCTTCCTGGTTTAAGTGGCCCGCTCATTAGCCAGAAAGAATTTCCTTAAAAATTGTTTCCCGGGCAAGCGCAGCATTTGACATTTCATTTAAAATAGATGGATTGAAAACGAGCACGGTGTCGAAAATTGGTCAATTTTTAGACCTTTGGTAATGGTTTCCTTTTTAAGTGACTTATGTTATAATAAAATCGAACTAGGCGAAACTAGGGCTTAGTTCCTTATTTTAACCCCAATATTGTCAAACAAATGTAACAATTATTATGGTTAGAAACTCTGGAAGTAGGGTATAATAGTAAGTGAAAAGAGTCACATTTTAAAACATCTACTTTGTGAACAATCCTTAATTTATATAAATACAATGAAAAAGAGGTGATATGCAATGCGTCGCACAAGAAAAATTACCTTGGAAGAGCTAGTAAAAGAGAACAAAGACATGCTCATGAAAGATAAAGAAGCCCTTGAAAGAATTGAACGGCGACTTGAAGAAAAGCACACGAAACACTTGTAATACATGAATTAAACCAAGGTAAAGGTTTTTTTAAGAGCAGGCCTAGGAGGAATCCCTGCTCTTTTTATTTTTTTGACAACTTTGTCTTCTATGTATAATGCAAAATCATAGTTACTTAAAATAAATATAAATTAGTTAAACTTGGTTAACAAAAGTATAAATAAATGGGAGGATGACTCTTTTGACAGCAGACCTCTTGTGGTGGATCATGATCATCGCTTTATTCATAGCCGGTATGGCCGGCCTCATTTATCCCCTTATTCCTTCTATTCTTCTGATCTGGGGTGGATTTTTAATTTATCATTTTTTTATAGCCTCTGTCTTACCCTTTTCATTTTGGCTCACCATGGTTATAATGACGGTGGTGATCTTTGTAGCCGATTATGTTTCCAACCTTTATTTTGTTAAGAAATACGGGGGGAGTCGGCTTTCACAATGGACAGCTGTAGGCGCCCTAATTATTGGTCCTATGATTTTTGGCCCCATTGGACTGCTCATCCTCCCCTTTCTCGCTGTGCTGATCGTTGAGCTAGTGCGTCAAAAAGATTTACATCAGGCAACTATGGCTGCGGTAGGTACCTTTTTCGGGTTCATCAGCAGCACAATGATCAAACTGATCATTCAACTGGTCATGATCGGCTGGTTCATCTGGATTATCGTATAATTATCGTATAATTATTGTAGAAAAACCAGTTACAACTGAACAACCCGGGAGGATGACCAAAAGCATCCTCCTTTTTATGTGACAATCAGTGAGGCTCATCTTGAGCACCGGTCTCTTAA
>CALFAC010000030.1 GCA_937927935.1 uncultured Bacillaceae bacterium | reverse complement strand
GTTTCATTACCATAGGTTTGGACTACACGCTCAAGGATTTAAGGCAATAACCAGCAAGAAGTTGGCTGGAAAGGTAAAACGCTGATGCTGTCTCGTAATGGTAACATGGCGAACTTCCAAAGGTTCCCGTAACGCCTCGATGACAGAGCGTTTAAATTCAGGAAATTCATCCAAAAAAAGAACACCTTGGTGAGCCAAAGTGACTTCTCCCGGACGCACCGGATGGCCACCGCCCATCATGCCGGCTGTGGTGATGGTGTGATGAGGGGCCCGAAAAAGACGACCATTGGAACGTTGATCAAAACTGCTCCAAATACCGGCTACGCTTTGAATCTTGGCCATTTCCACCCATTCTTTCTCGTCGAGGGGTGGCAAGGCGTAAATCAGCCGTTTGGCCAGCATCGTCTTCCCGCTCCCGGGAGGGCCCACCATCATCAAATGATGAAAGCCAGCGGCGGCAATTTCACACGCCCGTTTAACATGCTCCTGGCCCACAATATCTTCAAAACGTTCCTGCTCCCCGTGTTCCGTATGCGCCATTTGCCCATTAACAATAACTTGAGGCCTTTCACTCTCCCCTGATACCTTGGCTTCATGCCACTTTTCGGGAGACTGTAACACCTCCAACAAATGACGAAAATTTTTGATATATACGGGTGTAATCCCCTGAACCATCTGTCCCTCTCCCATATCTTCAACAGGCAAAAATACATGGGTGAAGCCCTGTTCTTTTGCGGCAAGCAAAATGGGATACACCCCTTCACTTTTGCGCAGAGAACCATCCAGCGCCAACTCACCAATAAACAGCAATCGAGCTAGACGATCTTTAACTTTATTATCTAATTCAACCTGTTGATCAGCCCACAGGATCGCTAAAGCAATGGCCATATCAAAATAAGATCCTTCCTTACGGATATGAGCGGGGGCAAGATTAACCGTTATCCGTTTCATGGGAAAGCGAAAACCGCTGTTGCGAATCGCCGAGCGCACCCGCTCCTTCGACTCTTTTAAAGCGGCTCCTGGCAAGCCTACAATATCAAACTGGGGTAACCCCGTCGCAATATCCGCTTCCACTTCTACAATCTGTCCTTCGATTCCCCATACATGGGCGCTAAACAGTTTGATATACATCGGCACCACCCAACATGTACTGTAGACGAGATATGGTCCGTAAAAATAGGTTCCGTATTAAAGGCTGAATCTGATAACAAGAATTAGCTCTAAACCGAACCATCCCAAGGTTTTCAATATTCGTTCCATTCAACTTAAAAAGCACATGGGTAACGTTTCACCCAGGCCCGTTTCTTTAGTTTATCGATGTAGACGGCAACAAAATCGTATTGAACATGGGTCGTGTGGATCTTCTTCTCCAACATGTAGACCTGGCTCACCTTCTGTATGGTCCCTTTTTTTCGCCAGTTGACCGATTCTTCAGCAGTGCCGTAGGCTAGGCTGCTTTTGGTCCTTACCTCTACAAAATAGAGTTTATCTTCCTTTTGGAAGATGAGATCAATCTCTCCGAAACGACAGCGATAATTTCGATCCAGAAGGCGGTAGCCCCTTTTGATGTACTGTTTTTCCACCAATCGTTCGCCATAGGTTCCTAGAGACTTGCGTCTATCATTCATGGAGTGCCTCCTCAACCATTCGCCCCTTGGCCACAAAGGAGCGGCGGTGTAGGGGCGTTAAACCATAACGCCGAATCGCTTCCCAATGGGCTTTGGTGCCGTAACCCATATGTTGGTCAAAACCATAGCGGGGATAGCGATTGGCCTGCTCCTTCATCCAAAGGTCCCGCTCCACTTTAGCCAAGACGGAGGCTGCGGCAATACAGGCCGCCCTGGCATCCCCTTTGACTAAAGATTGCTGAGGCATGGCGATCCCAGGAAGGGGCACGGCATCGGTCAGTACATAATGGGGTGTGACATGAAGGCCTTGTACAGCTAAACGCATCGCCTTCTGACTGGCCTGATAAATGTTGATTTGATCGATTTCTGCTGCATCTACAAAGGCCACATGATAGGCGATGGCCTGCTTCTTAATCTCTTCCGCGAGCCGTTCCCTTAGCTGGGGGCTCAGTTGTTTGGAATCATTAAGTTCTACAGCGGTAAAGTTGTCGGGCAAGATGACGGAAGCGGCCACCACCGGGCCGGCCAAAGGACCTCTTCCCGCCTCATCCACTCCGGCAATATACTGATACCCTTCCTTCTTTAACCCTTTTTCAATTTCCAACAATTGTGTCCACCGCTTGAGCAGCTCCTGTTTTCGTCTCTGTTCTTTTTCATAGCGTGCCAGAAGCTGTTTTACACCCTTTCGCTGATCTTGTTCTAAAAGGGGCCACGCTGCTTCAATTTCTTGATGGCTGGCTTCCTGCAACCAGTTTTTTAATTGCGTTATGGTCATCTTACCCAGTTCCATTGGGACCATTCTCCTCTAACGCTTGAATTAGGCGAAGCATATCATCAGGAAGGGGGGAATCAAACAGCAGCCGCTCCCCAGTTGCCGGATGATTAAAGCCTAGCATCTTGGCGTGTAAGGCTTGTCCATTGATGGGTAATGTTTTGGCCGGACCATAGAGGGGATCCCCAGCCACCGGATGGCCGATAAATTTCATATGGACGCGAATCTGATGGGTTCTTCCCGTTTCCAAATCACATTCCACAAGGGAATAGCGGTCAAATCGTTTTAACACATTAAAATGGGTCACCGCCGGCTTCCCTTTCTCCGTCACAGCCATCCGCAGCCTGTTTTTAGGGTCGCGGCCCACCGGCGCCTCTATGGTCCCCTGATCATGTTGTATTGTTCCGTGCACCAAAGCCACATATTTGCGGGTGACGGTATGCTCTTTCAGCTGTTGGGCCAATGAAAGATGAGCCTCATCTTGTTTGGCCACCATCAGCAACCCTGATGTATCTTTATCCAACCGATGAACAATTCCTGGGCGCAAAAGGCCATTCACTTGGGAGAGCTGGGAACCGTAAGCTAACAAACCATTGACCAAGGTTCCGCTATAGTGGCCAGGCGCCGGGTGAACCACCATGCCCCGTGGTTTGTTTAGGACCAGTATATGCTCGTCTTCATAAACAATGTTTAAATCCATCGGCTCAGGTTTAATCACAACCTCTTGAGGTGGCGGGATGCACATAACGATATAATCATTGTCAGCCAATTTGTAATTGGGTTTAGCAGGCTTTCCGTTTACGGTCACCCGTCCTTCTTTAATCCATTCTTGAATCTGAGTGCGGGACCAATGGTCACATTCATCCGCCAAAAATTTATCGATGCGAATCGCTTCATCCGATTCATACACCCAATCAAACTTCTGCTTCATGACTTATCCCCAAATCCTTTGTGCTGCATTTTTTCAGTTTTGCCCCTGCGCACTTCTTTTGCCATCTTTAATGGTATCAATCAACAAGAGAATCACGCCGATCACCAAAGCGCTGTCTGCCACATTAAAGATGGGAAAGTCGTAGTAGAACGAGCCCAGCGGAATTTTGACATCAATAAAATCGACCACTTCTCCCCTAAACAACCGATCGATAAAATTACCCAAAGCGCCACCCAAAATCAGGGCTAAGGCCCAGGAGAGCAGTTTTTTTTGACTTCGCACCTGCCACAAATAATAAATAACCCCGATAACCACCACGATGGTAATCACAATGAAAAGCAACCGTTGGTTTTGCAAAATTCCGAACGCTGCCCCTTTATTTCGATGGGAAGTGATAGATACCAAGCTCTCCAGGATGGGAATCGATTCTCCTATGGTCATCAAACGGACAATCAACCATTTGGTCAGTTGGTCCACTGCCATAACCAGGGCTGCGATGATAAAATAGATCATCTCTGTCCTCCAAATCCTCTCATCTCGTTTATCCAGACTCAAAATTTATCCGCTCTCAAATAATGGATAAAAAATGCATGTCTACAATTACCTATCTTAGCATAAATTCCTAGTTGCGTCTAAAAGCGTCCAATCCACTTTCCGCAAAATGGTGACAGACAAATAAAAAAGAGAGAGCCGTCATGCTGAGAACCGCCAGGCTAGAGATCAAAGCCGGAGGCTGTTCATATGGCTCTCCCCTTAAACCGAATGGTTTTATCCCACTCAATATTTTGGCCCTGAATATGCCGTTTCCACACATACAACACCAAGCTTCTCAACAGGATAATGATAAAAGTTTGGGCATAGGTAAAATACATGATTAAAGCTATCCCACAATTGATTAAGGAGGCTTGTCTATTTAAAACGAGCGCCCCAATCAGTTGAAAAGTATAGACAACATAGCTCATCTGCCATAGCATGAGAATGGGAACC
>CALFAC010000029.1 GCA_937927935.1 uncultured Bacillaceae bacterium | reverse complement strand
ATCCCATTATTATACACCAAACCCACTTACCAAACCCGTCCGTTTAACGTCTTGTTTAACGCTTGGAATAGGAATCCTTTTTGGGCCATTTGGATAAGAATTTACGAAACATGAAAAAGCCGCCCACCAAGATGCAAATGACCACAACGGCAGGAATAATCACCACCAAATATTGCCATAGCAGGGGTAATCCCTGTTCCATTGGTTACCCTCCTTATTAAAACCAGCCGGTCACCGATTCAACGGCGCCTGACCACAAACCGGAGAAAAATTGGGCAATGGCGCGCCACGCCTTGCGGAAAAAGCCGGCTTCCTCCACGCCCTGTTTGGCCACGACCGGCACCTCAAGAGCCTGGGCCCCATCCAGGCTATCATACTGCTGCTTTCCGTTATAAACCAGCCGGGCCACAGCCACCGGTTCCCCTTCCTCTACTGGAGCGATGAGTTCTCCCTCTTCGTTGACCAAATCAGGCAGCGGTTCAACCTGGAAGGCGTACTGGTCCGCCTGGTCCGTATTGATGAGGGCTTCCACATCTTCTCCCAGGACCACCGGCACTTCTTGTTCCTTGCCTTGGGCCACCGGTAACGTTTCACTGCCCTTTACCGCATCGCCTTGTTTGGCAAAAGTATGGTAGCCAAAATGATTAAAACCGTAATCAAGGAGCTTGCGGGTTTCAACAAAACGGGCCGCTTCCGACGGGGTGCGCATCACCACGCTGATCAGGCGCAAACCCTCTTTTTCAGCTGTCGCCGTAAAACAATACTGAGCCAAATCGGTGTAGCCCGTCTTTAAGCCGTCTAAGCCAGGATACGTGTACTGATTTCCGTTGGGATGATTGGGCAACATCCAGTTAAAATTAATGAGCCGGACAGGGAAGTGACCTTCCTCTTGTCCCGGTTCCACCACAGGAATGGAAGAAAAATTGAGCACTTCGGGATAATTCGTAAGCAAGGCTCTAGCCAAAATGGCCGTATCCCGAGCACTCATGGCATTTTCATCGCCGGCTCCCCCGGTATGGATATACTTGCCCAGCATCGAATTGGGCAAACCCGTTGCATTGACAAACCGGGTGTTGGTCATCCCTAATTGGGCTGCCTTGTCATTCATCATCTGCACAAATTGTTGTTCACTGCCGGCCGCCAGTTCAGCCAGAGCCACCGTAGCGTCATTGGCGGAATAAACGGCCATGGCCGTGTACAGCTCTTTAACGGTCCGCTCTTCCCCTTGCGCCAGCCAAACCCGGGATGTGCCGTCCAGGCTGGCAATATAATGGGCATATTCGCTCACCACAACGGGCGTATCCCAATCAAATTGCCCCTTTTCAATCGCTTCCATAATTAAATACTCGGTCATCATCTTACTCATGCTGGCTGGCGGAAGCGCTTCATCACTATTTTTCTCATAAATAATTGTTCCCGTTTTCAGATCAACCAGTATGGCTGAATCGGCCTCAAGATCAAGCATGGTTTGGGCGTTTGCTGTCCCCATACAGATCACTATAAAAAGAAAGAAAATACCAATAGACACCATGCCTAAACGTCGCTTAGCACGGTCAGAATGATTCATCCCCAACACTCCTTACCTGTCCAGCCTCATATCCTTTCCCATTCTATCACAATGCACCACCTGCTTAAAGATGGTAAAAAAAATAGGAAAATGGAGCGGGATCCATCTTCCTATCTTGTTCAAATAAACGCTCTTCCTTTGTTAAAACCTGCCTAGAGCCTCAAACCGCTAGTCTCAGTCCACCTTTAAGAACATATCCATCCTTATCCCTTATGAGATGGAGTAATTGGGCGCCTCCTTCGTAATCTGTACGTCATGGGGATGGGATTCCCTCAGTCCCGCGCCGGTGATGCGGATAAAGCGACCATTTTTAATCAAATCCTCAATGGTGGGCGTACCGCAGTAGCCCATGCCAGCCTTCAGACCGCCCACCAGCTGGTGCAAAGTATCGGCCAAGGGGCCTTTATAAGGAACACGCCCTTCAATCCCTTCCGGCACCAGCTTCTGCTCATTTTCCTGAAAATAACGGTCCTTGCTGCCCGCCTCCATAGCGCCCAGGGAACCCATGCCGCGGTACACTTTGAAACGGCGCCCTTGAAAGATTTCATACTCTCCCGGGGATTCGGTCACGCCGGCCAACAGGCTTCCCAGCATCACCGCTCTGGCGCCAGCGGCTATCGCCTTCACAATGTCGCCAGAATACTTGATCCCGCCGTCAGCGATAATGGGGACGCCATACTTTTCCGCTTCCTTGGCACAGTCATAAATGGCCGTAATCTGGGGTACACCGATGCCGGCTACCACCCGCGTGGTACAGATGGAACCTGGCCCGATGCCCACCTTCACCACATCGGCCCCAGCCTCAATCAGGTCCCGGGTTCCTTCAGCCGTGGCCACATTGCCGGCCGCAATCACCACGTCGGGAAACTTTTTTCTCAATCGGCTGACCGTCTCCAGTACCCCTTTGGAGTGACCATGGGCGGTATCCACCACCAAAAGGTCCACCCCAGCCTCAACCAACGCAGCCGCCCGCCGATCGGTATCGGCTGATACCCCAACAGCCGCCCCCACCAACAGGCGCCCCTTGCTATCTTTAGCTGCGTCGGGAAACTGAATCGCCTTTTCAATATCTTTAATGGTGATAAGTCCTTTTAAAATATAGTTTTCATCCACCAAGGGCAGCTTTTCAATTTTATGTTCCTGCAATATTTTCTCCGCCTCTTCCAAGGTGGTGCCAACCGGGGCTGTAATCAAGTTCTCCTTGGTCATCACTTCACCGATTCTAATGGAATAATCCCGAACAAAGCGCATATCCCGGTTGGTAATGATGCCCACCAGTCGCCGATTTTCATCCACAATGGGCACACCCGAGATGCGGTACTTGCTCATCAGATGTTCAGCATCATACACCTTATGATCCGGGGTGAGATAAAACGGGTTGGTGATGACACCGCTTTCAGACCGCTTCACCCGATCCACCTGTTCCGCTTGCTCAGCAATGGATAAATTTTTATGAATGACGCCTAATCCTCCCTGCCGGGCCATGGCAATGGCCATCTCCGCTTCGGTAACGGTATCCATCGCCGCACTTAAAATGGGAATGTTTAAACCAATGGCTGGATGCAAGCGGGTTTTCACACTCACATCTTTTGGCAAAACCTCCGATTTGGCCGGAATCAGCAAGACATCATCAAAGGTTAATCCTTCCTTGACAAATTTTTCATCCCACATGACACCATTCCTCTCCTCCCTACTTAATCTCTCCTTGACCGCAGTGAAAAATTGACGTTAGTGTATCAAAAGAGTGAGAGAGAGTCAACCTTACGGGCCAATGTGTTAAATATCAGCCAGTTTTTTCAATTGGAACAATAACCAGATGGCGGGTGTGTTAGAAACAAGTGAAGTGAGACATGCTAAACATAGCTTGGGCATGTCCCCAAAGGAGCGAATCACTCAATGATCCATCAAAGCTTGCCCCCTCTTTACAGCTGGAAAGAGATCAAAGGGCGCTTTTTATTATTGGCCAGTGAAGAACAGGCCCAGCAAACGTTAACCCGCTTCTATCGCCAGCTCTCAAAAGATGAAAAAACGATTAACCACTGGGCATATGGCAACACCATCAAATTTAGCTTTTTCATCCGCCACGCCATCACCTTTTTTAATGAGGCCAACCACTCGGTGCTAATGATTAAACCCCTCCTTCTTTTTTACGGCCTGACCAACTTTAAAAAAGCGCTACTTCTCCTTTACGATCCGGATTACCCTAAGACATCCCGCGTCTTGCAACATGGTTTAACCACCCGGAAGAAAAAAAAGATCGCTTACCGCTTCGCAGACGATGAAATCAAAATACAACGGGAGGGGCTATTACCTTATTTTGCAAAGCAGGTATTACACCAACCGCTCACCATTAATGCCAAATATAAAGTGATCAAGCTGTTAAGTCAATGTTCCCCACTCAAATCAAGCTTGCGCCTGGTCTATCAAGAGGAAAAGCTGACCGGCACAGAAGACCCTCTTCATCCGCTCCTGACCTATCACATGCTGATGTACTGTTTAAGCATGCTGTGTCGCTATGACACCGAAACCTGGGGGGAGCTGTTGGATCCTTTTTTATCCCCTGAACGACATATCATTGACCAATTTCTTGAGCTGGTGAGCCATCAGTACCCTTACCTCATTTTAAAACACATCACAAGCACGGCTGAACAGATCGATCAATAATAGGACCATAGAAGAATAGGATAAAAACAAAAACACCTCGCTTTAAGCGAGGTGTTGGTTTTGGGTTATGTATTAAAAGCTTGGCAGCGTCCTACTCTCCCAGGGGCTCTCGCCCCTAGTACCATCGGCG
>CALFAC010000028.1 GCA_937927935.1 uncultured Bacillaceae bacterium | reverse complement strand
ATGGCAGAAGGGGTTAACCCGATGGAACTGGCGTACAGAGGAAAATATACGTAAAAAATGTCAAGGGCGGCCAAAATGAGCATGCTGATGACAATCGCTTGGGTAAGACACTGAATTCCAAACAACTGTTTTAAGCTATGGGACTTACTGTTTTCATCATCTTCCCGCCGTGCAGAAGGGATAAGCAGCACACTGATGAGAAGGGGATACAAGGCAAAAATGGAAAAAAGCAAATATGATAAGGTAAACCCAAAATGTTCCGTGGCATACCCTCCCAACAGAGGTCCCACCATGGAACCGATGGAAGCATATAAACTGAAGGATGCCACCGCCTGGTTTCTTTCCTCAGGGGGCACTGAGGAAGCCACCCTGTTCTGCAAAGCAACGAAAGTTAATAACTGTGCACCCCCTAATAACAGTTGGGCTACATAGACTGTCCCAAGGTAGGGAAGGGCATAGATGGCAATGAGGGCAACAGCTAACGCGGCTGACCCAACCAAGACGGGAAGCTTTTCCCCAAAATGATCGATGAAACGGCCGGCAAACACAGCCAAAAATAAGGGCGCTAGAGAGAAACAGGCCGTTAATAGTCCAATCTGTGCTTCAGATGCCCCTAAATCTGTAGCAAATAAGGAGGTCATGGGCCTGACCGCTGAGATGGGAATCATAATGGCTGTGACAGCAAGCATAATCAGAAATTGCTTTACATTCATCACACTTCCACCTTATCCCAATCGGCTCATAGAAGAAGCAGACAACAAGTCCCACCTGCTGTCTGCTTCTACTTCCTTAAACCCCTTTTGATATGGGGGCCAACCGAACATCAATGACGGCTGAGCGGCCCCGGTTCACTTCTTCAAGTCCTTTTTGTAAGGCTTGTTTCAGTTGATCGGGTTGAAAAACGGTTTCCGCATAGGCTCCTCCAGCCGCTTCAGCAATTTTGGCCAGATCGGAAGGCTGTTGAAATTCAACCCAATACGCATCGGACTGCTTAGCAGCCCCATCTGAATAAAGGCGTAACACGTTTTGCTTAGTCGCATTCCAGCCCTGGTTATTATAGATAACGGTTAAAAACGGGGTTTGGTAGCGTCTGGCCATCCAGTGCACAGTGGAGGGAACACTAAAATAGTACGAGCCATCGCCGGTTAAACTAACCACCGTTTTTTCAGGGTGGGCCAGTTTGGCACCAATGGCCGCTCCTCCGTTAAATCCTAAAGCGGCTCCGCCATTGGTGATAAATGTGCCTGGCTTCGTCCGAGGCAAATGTTTGGCCACCACCCCCGCATTGGTAATGGTCTCATCCACAATGATGGCCTCTTCATCCAACACTTCATTGAGGCAAGCGGTCAGCCATTCCGGTGTGATCACATCCCCATCCAGCTTAATCTCTTTTTGCCAGGTTTGCCGCTGTTCTTGATGGACTCCAAGAGCGTGCTGGTAGCGCTGATCCCGTTGTTCTTGGTCAATGGATATATTCTGAAGCGCCTGATTTAACTGTTGTAAAAGGATAAAAGAGTCCACGCGATAAAACTTGGTGGAAGGAATATACCAAAGAGGCAGATTTTCTTTCAGCGGATCCACATCAAAATAATACACTTTACAATTTTTGGACGGCGTTTTTTGACTGAGCATCCATGGTACATCACTATCGATCACCAGGATTAAATCCGCCTCGTCCAAATATGGCTCTGACTGGTAACCCCAGTGCAAGGGGGAATTAGCCGGGTAGTTCATGTAGGTGCGGCTAGCCTCCACCACTGGAATAGCCAGTCGTTCACTTAAGGCAACCAATTGGTGAACCGCTTCAGGATTGCGACCCAAATAAGAGGTGATGATCAGGGGATGTTTAGCCTGGACCAGGTCCTGAACCAAGGTTTGGATCACATCCTGGGAAATTTGAGGTGGCTCAACGGGATTCCAGCCTGCATACTCGATTATCTCTTTATTCACCGTCTCTTCTAAAACTTCCCGTGCTCCTGTAATATAAACAGGCCCCTTGGGATCACTGGCAGCAATTTGTAGTCCCCGGTAGATCACCTGCTGAACATGATGACCGGTACGAATATCGTACTCCCATTTGACATAGGGACGCACGATGCTGGCCTGATCAATCACGTCTTGGATATGGTTAACAGGACGGTTTCGGGAACCAAACAGCTCCCCTTCCAGGGTGTACGGCGTTTTGCCGGCGATAATAAGGACAGGGATGCGAGTCCGGGCAACATTAGAGATGGCCCCGCCTAAGTTTAAGGTGCCTGAATCCACATGTACAAAGACCGCCTGAGGCTTTCCGGTCAGCTGGGTGTACCCCATAGCGGCAGATAAAGCCACCATCTCGTGGGGACAAATAATCACTTGAGGGGCCGGCTCTCCAGCTCGATGCTTCTGGGCCAATGTTTCAATCAGCCCAGGATGATCGCTACCCAAATTTGAAAAAATGTAAGAGATGCCCGCCCGTTGTAAACTTTCAATCAGCAACGAAGCGGTCAGCTGCTGGCTCAATAGAGTCCCACCTCTCATGTATAGTACCTGCTCACTACAATAAGATTCTTTATTTATATATTTATATATTTTATCTATTTAATCTCTCCTATTTTAACATAACCTTTCAACAAGTTGCGGGCAATGGTGCGGCGCAAAATTTCGTCTGTTCCTTCAAAGATGCGATATTTTCTCACCGTTCTATACCAGCGTTCAATAGGAAATTCCTTCGTAATCCCCATGCCACCATGAATTTGCAACACCCGGTCCACTACTCGGTTAACCATGTTGGCCGCGTACAATTTAGCCATTGAAGCGGTTTGTCTGTTATCGTCCACCCCTTTTTCGGCCAGGTAAGCCGCATAGAGCACCTGCCATTTAGCCGCTTCAATCTCAACGGCGGAATCGGCGATCATCCACTGAATGGCCTGGTATTCACCAATAGGCTTGCCAAAAGCAACCCGGGAGTTGGCCTGCTCAATGGCCATTTCCAGCAAACGTTCGGCTGTTCCCACAGACCAAGCGCCAATTTTGATCCGCCCCATCGTAATCCAGCTTAACGCAAGTTCAAAGCCTCTCCCTAACTCACCCAGTATGTTTTCTTCCGGCACCCGTACATTTTCGAAGATTACGGAAGAGACAATCCAATCATCCATCGTATGGATGGGTTCTGTGCGCCAGCCCATTTCCCGGTCCACCAAAAAGCATGTAACGCCTCCCCGTCCCCGCTTTTCCTTATCCGTAACGGCAAATACCATGGCAAAATCCGCTTTATGGGCCCGGGAGATAAAAATCTTTTCGCCGTTTAAAACGTAATGATCCCCATCTTTTTCAGCGCTCATTTTAATGTTGCGCGCATCTGAACCGGCACCAGGTTCAGTTAAGGCGAAGCAGCATTCCTTTTCCCCATTAATGACTGGAATTAAATACTTCTTTTTCTGTTCTTCATTGCAATAGTACAATATGTTGTCGGCATCGCCACCAAAGGTGAAGGGAACAATGGTTTTTCCAAGCTCTATATTAATTAATGTAGTTAAAATTGGTCCCAGGTTGGCTCCGCCATATTCCTCGGGGGTATTGATGCCCCAAAAGCCCATCTCCTTGGCTTTTAATTGCAATTCCTTTATTTTTTCATCCGTAATGGGAATTTTCCCTTCGCGATCATTTCTTAACATTTCTTGTTCCAATGGAATTAATTCATTTTGTACAAACTCACGGACCGTTTTTTGTACCATCTCTTGTTCTTCAGTTAAGGAAAAATTCATGCCATCTTCCCTCCTCTTATTGTGAGCAAGACGGCAAGGGATACCCTTGCCATCCCTTTGGTCATCATCGACAGAGCCAACAGTTAGCTAATCTTCAGCCACGATCAAAGCATCAAGGGCAATAGCTCCTTCCCCTTTAGGCAATACCACCAGGGGATTGATATCAATCTCTTTAATTTGGGGCGATTGTTTCATTATTTGTCCAACCAGCATAACCACCTGGGCCAATGCTTCCACATCAGCCGGCTTGGCTCCCCGTGCACCAAGCAGAAGGGGGGCTGAGCGCAGCTTCAAAATTTCTTCGACGATATATTTGACATTTAAACCAGGCGGTATGAAGCGCACATCTTTCAGCACTTCAATCCAGATGCCGCCTAAACCGACCATCACAATGGGCCCCCATTGCTCATCCCGGCGGGCACCCACCACCATCTCAATCCCTTTGTCTGCCATCTGTTCAACCAGAACACCATCCAACGTAAGGTCAGGACGGGCTTGGCGGATATTGGTTTGTAGCTGCTCCCAAGCGGACGTCAATTCCTCTTCATTCTTGAGGCCCACCATCACGCCTCCCACGTCACTTTTATGGGCCAATTGGGAAGATTGGGCTTTCAAAACAACGGGATAACCAATCTCCTCGGCGATCTTTAACGCTTGCTCTACATCGGTAGCCAGCCCATGTCGGGGTACCTTGATTCCTGCTTGCTGTAAAAACTGTTTACCCACATATTCACTTAATACGCCCCGCTCAGATAAAGCAGGCACAATCATGTCACCGGGAGCGATGAAGCGCTCTTTTTGCTCTAGTTGCTCGCCATAACGGGTCACAATCGCCAACGCTTGCATGGCCCGCTCCGCCGAACGAAACAGGGGAATGCCATGTTCAGCCAAGGCCTCCACCAATTGGTCTGCCAGCGGCGCCCCCTCTCCAAGCACAACGTAAACCACCGGTTTAGAGGCTTTGGAAAGGGCTGGAAGCAAAGCTTGTCCCTTCATCCAGCCCACCTGTGGTGAACCAGGTAAGACGGAGACCAGTAAGCTGCCAATGGCCGGATCCTCCATCAAGGCTTGGGCGGAGTCGGTGTATATATTGGCTTCAATCAAAGCTTGAGCCGTAATATCTAACGGATTGGAAGCGCTGGTAAAGCCTGGTAAAATGCTGTCTAACTTTTTCTCTGTTTCGTCTGATAGCTTCGGTAAAGGAAGCCCAATTTCTTCACAAAAGTCTAGGGCATACCCTTTAAAGGCGCCTGAATCGGTTAAAATGGCCGTTCCTTTCACTGGTGGGCGATCAAAAAGCATCAACAGATAAGAAACATCCATCAGTTCTTCCATGGTATCCACCATAATGACCGCTTCATGCTCCAATAATGTCCTGATGACCGTATAGTCACCCACCAAAGAGCCGGTATGTGATTTGGCTGCTTCCCTGGAGGCTGCACTCTTTCCGGGATGAAGCATCACGATGGTTTTTCCCTTTTGCCTGGCCTGAACAGCCAGTTTTATAAATTGCTGGGGCTTGCGAATCTGTTCCACAAACATGGTGATCACTTTAATGGCGTCATTGTCAAGCATATAGGCCAGATAATCTTCCACGCCTACCACCGCTTCATTTCCCGTTGAGATGGCATACCCCAAAGGTATTCCCTTGGCCTGGGCGGCCTCCCTTAGATTGGACATCATGCCACCGCTTTGGGTTAATACACATAACCCTGGACCATCACCCAAGGGCGTATTTTTCAAACCGGGGGCAAAGGTGAGAGGAACCCCATCCACAAAGCTGGTTAAACCAAGACAGTTGGGACCAGCAATAGCCATCTGATTCTGCTCAGCAATTTCTTTCATGCGCTGCTGCGCTTTAATTCCTTCCTCACCAGCTTCAGCAAATCCGGCGGCAAAGACGACAGCCGATTTTGCTTTGCGGCGCGCACACGCTTCTAGAGAATCAAGGACAGCCGTCTGAGGCACACAGAGGACCACCGCCTCTACCCCTTCAGGAAGCTCATCAATGGTTTTCACACAGGGGATGCCATCAAACGTCTCCGTGTTGCGACTCACCAAGTAAATCTGACCCGTATAGTTAAACTGCTTCAGATAACGATAGATGGTGGCGCCAGGCGATCCCGGTTTAGGAGATACCCCAACGATGGCGATGGAACGTGGATTTAGAAGTTTATCGACAGGAAAGAAAGAGGGAGCGGCATGATCTGCCGCCTGTTGAGCATTAAACGTCACGTTTATATCCCTCCAAACCGGGACGAAATGATTTTTCATCTAAAAATTGTTTCATTCCCTTGGCCCTACCTTGCTCAGGGTCGTTCAGGATGGTTTGCGCCTGCTTCGCAAACAGATAATCTTCCGCTGTATACCAATCCATTTCTTTCGTGTAGTGATACGCTCTCTTGGCTGATTGCAACACCATGGGGTTTTTACTTAAGAGCACTTTGGCCAACTCTTTGGTTCTTTCTCTTAACTTTTCCCGGGGCACTGCTTCATTAACAACGCCCATTTCGGCCGCTTTCTTACCATCAAAGGTTTCACCCGTCATAATGTAGTACAGGGCATCCCGCTGATTCATAACGGCTGCTACAGCGCGGGTTACGTTACCGGCAGGAATTATGCCCCAGTTGATTTCAGACAGACCAAAAATGGCATCCTCCGCGGCAATGGCCAAGTCACAGGAAATCATGGGTGTAAAGCCTCCGCCAAAGCACCAGCCATTCACCATGGCGATGGTGGGCTTGGGATAGTATTTCAACTTGCGCCATTGCCAAATCATTGCTTCTTCCCGCACTTTAGCCACCACATTGGGATGAAGATGATCCACGTCCCGGAAATATTCTTTTAAGTCCATGCCGGCTGTAAAAGATTCCCCAGCTCCAGTAATCACCACCACACCGCATCGTTCATCCGTTTCCAAAGCATCTAGAATTTCAACCATTTCCCGGTTTAGGGCAGGGCTCATGGCATTTCGCTTATGAGGCCGATTAAGGGTGATCCAAGCAATTCCCTCTTCAAACTCTACCAATACATTTTCTCCACCTGGCAGACCTAATTTTTTGTTGGGATTTTCTGACATGTTGTCTCTCTCCTTTACGATTAATCATTGATATTTTTATGGATGAAGGCTAAAAGCCTTGCTAACCACAGTCGTTTAATATTTATGGCTTATGGTAATTAATGCTGTGATACTCGATGTACTCTTCAAAAACCACTTCTGAGTTTTCCCAACCCAGCCCGCTTTGTTTAACCCCTCCAAAGGGCATGTATTTATAGCCGAGGGGGGACTGAGCCGTTCCATTGATGAAGGTCATGCCGGCTTCGATTTGGTCTGCAATCCGTAAAGCCCGGTCAAAATCGGTGGACCAAACTGAGGAGCCTAAACCGTATTCAGTATCATTCGCCATGGCAATCACTTCATCTTCCGATTGATAAGCCACCAGTGGAATAATAGGCCCAAACTGTTCACAAGTTACAATTTCAGCATCCGGTTTTAGATTGCGCACCACAGCCGGACGTAGATAGTAGCCATTATTCCAGTTATCGGGTTCTAGGATTTCTCCCAGCTCCACATACTCCGCATCGCTATTTTTAATGCGTTCCATTAATCCTTTGACACTATTAAACTGCCGGGCATTATTCATCGGCCCCATGGTGGCCCGCTCATCCAGCTGGTGCCCAATTTTATACGCTTTTACTTCCTCACAGATCCGTTCAAAAACAGAGTCATACAAGTGCTGAGGAGCATAGATGCGTTTAATGGCATAGCAGTATTGACCTGAACGTCTTAGCGCTGCTTCCACGATTTTCGGAATGCAATCATCTAAGTTGGCATCATCTAAAATGATGGCCGGATCGTTTCCTCCCAGTTCAAAATGGATATCTTTTAACGTGTCAGCGGCCGCTTTCATCACCGCTTTGGCTGTCGGGCCTCCACCGGTAAATGATATTTTGCGGACCAGAGGATGGGTTGTTAAAGCTTCCCCTACATCTGCATCCCCAAGGACCACATTGACAACCCCTGCCGGAAAGAGTTGGGCCACTTTTTGCAGAGCCACTGTGACTCCCATTGAGGCAAAAGGAGAAGGTTTAAACACGGTGGTGTTACCGGTCACCACAATGGGTACCAGTTTCTGCATGGCTAATACAATGGGCGCATTCCAGGGAATAATGCCTGCCACAACCCCCATGGGCTTCTTTTCAATTCGCACCCATCCTGTCTCATCTTCCATTTCCTTGCGGGTGGAAAAGGACTTAGCCAAATCGGCCAGGTTGCGCATGGCGGTGACAGCCATCATAATTTCTCCTTTGGAACGGGCTAACAACATGCCATTTTCCTTGGAGGTCACTTCGGCAATGTAATCTTTCTCCGCCTCCAAAAGATCGGCCGCCTTATAAACCAAATTGATCCGTTCTTCAAGGGGCGTGTTTCGCCAGGATAAAAATGCTTGATAGGCGGACTCCACGGCCTGATAATGAATGGATTGCTCTTACCAAATGAAGGTTCAATTATAGTCAATGGATTAAC
>CALFAC010000027.1 GCA_937927935.1 uncultured Bacillaceae bacterium | reverse complement strand
GTGTTTCAGTTTTCACCTGACGAAAGCTGGTTGTATACCGGAGCCATTGCCAATACACAAATCATTGATCATATTGTCCAATGCTTAACGGAATAAAGGGGCAGGGATTGATCACATATTGATATAAGCAGCAAAATCCTTTATGATATCATTAAGGTTACGTATTGATAATCATTGTCAATTTCACTGGAGAAAGCGGGTTTGGCCATGGCGGTACTTTCAGCTGATCGGATCTCTGTGGGTTATTATGACTCCCTGGTCATCGACGGCTTACAGGTGACCATTCCCGAAAAAAAAATAACCACGATTATTGGGCCCAATGGCTGTGGAAAATCCACCTTACTTAAAGCAATCTCTCGCCTGTTAAAGACGAAAAAAGGAACCGTCTATTTAGACGGAAAAGAGATCCATAGCCTCCCCACCAAAGAGATTGCTAAAAAAATGGCCATTTTACCCCAGACAGCGGAAGCACCGGCCGGTTTAACCGTCTTTGAGCTGGTTTCCTACGGTCGCTACCCCCACAAAAAGGGGATGGGCACCTTAAAGAAAGAGGATATTGACCAAATTATGTGGGCCTTGGAAGTCACAGGCTTAAGTCAGTTTAAGGATCGCCCTCTGGATGCCTTATCCGGGGGGCAACGTCAACGCGCCTGGATCGCCATGTCATTGGCGCAAGATACGGAGATTTTAGTGTTGGATGAGCCCACCACCTACCTGGATTTGGCCCATCAACTGGATGTGCTCATGCTCCTGAAAGAGTTAAATAAAAAAGAAGGGCGCACCATAGTGATGGTGCTGCACGATTTAAACCATGCCTCCCGTTTTTCAGATTACATGATCGCCATGAAAGACGGCAAAATTGTGACGGAAGGTCCTCCGGAAACGGTAATGACCAGCGAAAATTTAGAGCGGGTCTTTGAAATTAAAGCGGTGCTAACGGGTTGTCCGTACAGCAATCATCCCATCTGCCTATCCTATCAGTTAAAGCGAGATTCATAACTAAACATACTTTCTACAAACCCTTTAGACTGTATAATCTAAAGGGGTTTTTGTTGATTATCGCTATTTTTCCCCTCCGGTTCAGGGTGCTAAAACGGAGGCGGTCTACCATGGCTTAAGAAAGGAATCGACCATGATTGCTAAATTTTTCTCGTATTACAAACCTCACAAGCGGTTGTTTATCATCGATTTTTCCAGCGCCATTTTAGTGGCCATCTTAGAGTTGGCCTTTCCCATTGCCGTACAGTGGTTTATTGATGAGCTGCTCCCCACCAACAACTGGAACATGATCGTCAAAGTGAGCATCCTGTTGCTTCTGTTTTATATCTTAAGTTCCTTTCTCCACTTTGTGGTGAACTATTGGGGCCATAAACTGGGCATTAATATTGAAACCGATATGCGAGAGGAACTGTTTACTCACGTTCAAAAACAGTCCTTCAAGTTTTTTGATAATGTGAAAACAGGCCACATTATGAGCCGCATCACCAATGACTTGTTTGATATTGGTGAATTTGCCCATCATGGGCCGGAAGATTTTTTTATCGCCTTGATGACCATCATCGGCGCTTTCTCTATCATGTTTAGTGTCAATCCCACGCTGGCCCTCATCGCCTTTGTCATGGTCCCCCTCTTAATTTGCCTGGTCACCTACAGCAACATCAAAATGAATAAAGCTTGGAAAACCATGTACGGCAAGATTGCCGATGTGAACGGCCGCGTGGAGGACAGTGTCTCCGGCATTCGCGTGGTGAAATCATTTACCAATGAAGAATTTGAAATTAAACGCTTCCGCAAACAAAATGCCCTCTTTCGCCTGGCCAAGCTGTTTGCCTATAAGGTGATGGCCAGCACCCATTCCGGCATCTATATGACGACACGCTTGCTCACCCTGGTTGTGCTGGTGGTGGGTGCCTGGCTCAGTTATAATGGCAAGTTGACCTACGGAGAACTGGTCAGCTTTATCCTTTACACCAACGTGCTGATTAAACCCATTGAAAAAATCAGCGCCCTCATCGAAATCTATCCAAAAGGGATGGCTGCTTTTAAACGCTTCCGGGAACTGATCGAAAAAGAACCTCAGATTCAAGATGCCCCCGACGCCATTGAGGTGGAGCATTTAAACGGTAACATCCGCTTTAACAACGTTCATTTCAGCTATGATCACAATAAACAAGTGTTAAAAGATGTATCTTTTGAAATCAAAGCGGGGGAAACCATCGCCTTGGTGGGGCCCACTGGGGCAGGAAAGACCACCATTTGCTCCCTGATTCCACGCTTTTACGATGTGGACCAGGGCTCCATCACCATCGATGGCATCGATGTGCGTAAGATGACCCAGCGCTCCCTGCGGCAGCAGATTGGCATCGTCCAACAAGACGTCTTTCTGTTCACAGGAACCATCAAAGAAAATATTGCCTATGGTCGCATAGGGGCCAGCATGGAGGAGATTAAGGAAGCGGCGCGAAAAGCCCACTTGGCGGAATTTATTGAAAGTCTGCCTCATGGCTATGACACCCAAATTGGCGATCGGGGACTGAAACTTTCCGGGGGACAAAAACAGCGTATCGCCATCGCCCGCATGTTTTTGAAAAACCCTCCCATCTTAATCTTGGATGAGGCCACCTCGGCTCTTGATACCGAAACGGAGAAATTGATTCAGCATTCCCTCACCGAGCTGGCCAAAAATCGAACCACATTAATTGTGGCCCACCGCTTGGCCACCGTTCAAAATGCAGACCGCATCTTTGTGGTCACTCCCAACGGGATCGAGGAAGAGGGCACATACGAAGAACTGGTGGCTAAAGGCGGAATTTTTGCCAAGCTGCACAACATTCAGTTTGAAAAAAGCTATGCCATTTCGCATAGTTAGGTGAAATTAATTAAAACAAGCCTCCCCCTATTTAAGGGGAGGCTGTGTTTATTTTATGGTCATGGCGTTAGAGCAGCTCTCTTCTCAACTGTTCCGGCGATTTGGGTGATAGTAACCCCAGGGGGATGTCAAAAGGGGTTTTAGCTCCCTGCTCCCCTTTTTTGGCCAGTCGGGCTGCTGCTCTGGCATAGGCCACCAAAACACTGGAGGTAAACTCCGGATTGTTGTCCAATTTGAGGCCAAACTCGATCACCTGTTTTGTGCCTGCTCCGGTGAGGCCACTGCGCAGGACCAAACCGCCATGGGGCATGCCGGAATGCTGCTCCCGCAACTCTTCCTCACTGATAAAATAAACGCTGGTCTCATAGTCGGCAAAATAGTGGGGCATCGTTTTAATCTCCCGCTCAATCCGCTCCAAGTCGGCCCCCTCTTCAGGCACCACGTAACACTCCCGACGATGCTTGTCCCGCGTGGTTAGCTGAGGCTGCTCCCCGGAGCGCACTTTTTGAACCGCTTCCTCATTGGGGATGGTATATTGACGGCCATCTTTTACCCCTTTCACCCGGCGTATGGCGTCGGAGTGTCCCTGGCTAATCCCTTTTCCCCAAAAGGTGTAAGTTTCTCCTTGGGGCAGGACCGCTTCCGTCAGCAGGCGGTTCAGGGAAAATAAGCCGGGGTCCCAACCGGTGGAAATGACACACACATGCCCCCGTTCTCGAGCCGCCGCATCCATCTTCTCAAAATACTCAGGGATTTTAGCATGATTATCATAGCTATCCACCGTATTAAAGAGTCGTGCAAAGTGGGGGCCCTGTTCAGGCAGATCGGTGGCAGAGCCTCCGCACAAAATCAGCACGTCGATCTTTTCCTGAAAATCTTCCGCCTGGGAAACCGGATATACCGGCACTGTGGCCTTGATCTCGTCCGGCTTTCTTCGGGTAAATATAGCCACCAGTTCCATGTCAGGGTTTTGGGCTACCGCTTTTTCAACCCCTCTTCCAAGGTTGCCATAGCCCACAATCCCCAATTTAATCTTATCTGCCATCACCATCACTCCAACTATAAAATGTGCACATATTAACATTGTAGTTGAACAGGAAAGATCTGTTCAAGGGTGGATATTTAAATGACACTCTTTACATTTTCCTAATCTCCGCCAGCATCTCCTCCAGATAGGACTGATCTGTAAAATTGTATTCCTTACGAAGATAGCCTTCTCGATCGATCAGGTAAAAGTTAATGCCATGAATCACCTGATTGGAAGAGGTAGGTTTTTGCACGATGGTTTGAAACTGCTCTCGGGCGAACCTTTCAATCTCTTCTGGAGAGTAGCCGGTCAACAGATGCCAATTGGAATCGTCATCGGTATAGTGCTGAATGTATGCTTTCAACACCTCCGGAGTATCCACCTGGGGATCAACGGTGAAAGAAACAAACTGGACCTCGATTCCCTCCGCTTCAAATCGTTCTTTTAACAAGGCCATTTCAGAAGTCATTCGGGGACATACCGTATCACAGTGGGTAAAGATAAAGTTGGCCACCCAGATGGAGCCGGTCAAATCCTCCGTGCCAAAAGGCTCTCCATGTTGATCGATAAAGATAAAGGGCGCAATCTTTTTCCCTGGAGGCTGTTCCGACGAGCAGCCGGATAAGAGGATGAGCAAGGCGACGATGGACAGAAGATAGCGCCAATTGCGCCTGATGGGAGGATGTACCCGAATAGTAGGTACCATTAGTGGTCTCCTCCTTCAACGTTGAGATGAGGCCAGTGGATGGTGACCGTGGTGCCCTCTTTTTCATCACTGTCTATGGAAAAGGTGCCATCATGCAAGCGAACGATCTCTTTAACAATGGATAACCCCAGTCCCGTCCCTCCTGTGGCTCGGTTGCGCGCTTTGTCCGTGCGAAAAAACCGTTCGCCGATGCGCTCCAGTTCCTCTTTCGGAATGGTTAGGCCTCGATTGTTAATCTGATACTGGACCAGATGATCCCTTTTTTTCAGAGAGATGGTGATGGTGCCGGGACTAAAAGAGTACTTCACCGCATTATCGATGGTGTTGTAAAACACTTGATGGATGCGGTCTGCATCACCGGCTACAATCAGGTCTTCATCAATATCCACCTTAAGATCCAGTTTCTTTTGCGCCAGATGGATGGTAAACAGATCGATGGCATCCAGTAATAGCTGGGCGATGGGCAGGGGCTGTTTTTCAATGGTATACAGCTCTTCCTGCAAATGATTCAAATCTACCAGATCATGGATCAGTTTGTTTAAACGCTCCGACTCCTTTTCAATGGTGGTTAAATATTCCTCCGCTTCCTCAGGGGAGGTTTTTATTTTCTGCTTCAAGGCATGGACATACCCTCTGATGTAGGTAAGGGGGGTGCGCAGTTCATGTACCATATTGGCGATAAACTCCTTCTTACGCTCCTCCTGTTGAGCCAGCGACTGACTCATTTGGTTAAAGGCTTTGGTCAACTGACCGATCTCATCTTTCCGTTCAATGGGAAGTTGTTGGCCAAAGTTTCCTTGGGAGACCTCCCCGGCCAACCTTTGCAAATTGTTGAGGGGTCTAAAAATGGATTTCCAGATCCGATTCACCACCAAAAAGAGAATGCTGAAAAACAGGGTGCCGACGATCAAGAGGATAGGAATGCTACTGCTAAACACATCTCGAATCGCTGCAAGGGGGACGTATATATAGATGAAGCCGATTAGCCCCTGCTCCCCTTTGATGGGAAAAATGGCCCCGATAATCTCCCTATTAAACTCTTCCACATACCCCTTTTTGAGCACATATTTGCCCTGTTCCAATTGCCATTGATCCTGCTGATCCACCAAAGTTTCATAGTTGACTTGATAGGGAAAATGCTCCGTGAGATTGTCCAGATTTTCCACCACAATAATTTCATACTCTGAAACGATGTTATACCATTGAATCTTTTGGATGATTTCATCGCTCAATTCCCCGTAATGATAATGGGCGGCGGTGCGCTGCCCCTGATAGATGATCGACTCCTCAATGCTGGAGAGATACAGTTCCGAGTAAAGGTAGTGGATAAAGAAAAAGGAGCACAGCAGGGTAAAGGCGATGCTGGCAAAAAAGACAAGCATAATCTGCTTATAAAAGGAAGGTTTCTTCATGGTTACACCTCAAATTTATACCCGATGCCCCACACGGTTTTTATCCACTTCCCCTGTTTCCCCAACTTAAGACGCAGCGTCTTAATATGGGTATCCACGGTGCGCTCACTGCTGCGCAGGCTGTCCCCCCACACTAAACTGAGCAGCTGCTGACGGGAGTAAACTCTGCCCTTATTTTTGGCTAACAGATAGAGCAGATTAAACTCCTTGCGGGTTAAAGCGAGAGGTTCACCGTTTAAGGTGGCCTGGTGCGCCTCCTTATCAATCACCAGGGGGCCCATCTTCAACCGCTCCTCCCCCCTATTCTTTCTGTAAGCCCGTCTCAGGACGGACTGGACTCTGGCCAGCAGCTCTTCAGGCACGAACGGCTTGGCAATATAATCATCGCCTCCCAATCTTAAGCCGTGAATCTGATCCCACTTCTCCCCCCTGGCCGATAAAAAGATAATGGGCACCTCAGAAGTTAGCCGTACCTCTTTCACAAAGGTAAAGCCATCCATAAAAGGCATCATCACATCCACAATTAACAGATGGGGCTCCGTTTCGTTCAATAAGGTGAGGGCCTGAGCCCCATCGCTGGCTTCAATCACCTTGTATCCTTCCATCTCCAAGAAAGTGCGGATCATCTTGCGCATCTGCTCTTCATCATCAATCACCATGATCGTCTCACTCATCTAAACTACCTCGTTTCTGTACACAATGGTACTAGTGTCCATTATCCCATAAAGATGTGAGAAAAATGTGAGAAACCGAAAGAAGGGATTCTTTCGGACTGTAATCAGAAATCCACACCCATCACACAAAAAGTTCACATCTTTACTGTAGCATTAAATATGCAAACCTAGCACCATTCAGCATGGGTATATTCCCCATCAGCGTTTAAAACCCTCTGGGGCAGTCTGACGAAA
The DNA here is from genome assembly GCA_937927935.1 of uncultured Bacillaceae bacterium. Lineage (GTDB taxonomy): Bacteria > Bacillota > Bacilli > Caldalkalibacillales > Caldalkalibacillaceae > CALFAC01. Next base: position 8,147 of record CALFAC010000027.1, on the reverse strand, counting down.
AAGGGGGGATAGTATTAACAGCCGTTTTTTGATCGCCTGCGTAAGCGTTTTGCTGGCACTCCTGTATTCTGTAGATGTGACTGGCCAAACCCCATCTGGCGGTGAAACAGGCTCTCTCCAAGAGCTGATTGATGCCGCCCAACCGGGTGAAACCATTCAACTTAAGGCCGGAGAGTATCGGGAAAACCTTGTGATTGACAAGCCCCTTCATCTGATGGGGACGGACAACGTCACCCTGGTCAATAAAGGCGACCGTCCCACCTTGACGCTAGAGGCCAACCAGGTCAAGATTGAAAACCTGACCATTATTCATGAGAGCCGTGATTCACCGGCCATCTTAGTACTGGGCGATCATAATACCTTACATAATTTGAAGATTTATACCAATAGTTTCGGCCTGCGTTTAGACGAAGCCCAGCATAACACCATGACCCACCTGGCCATCGAAGGGGATAAAAGGGCCTCCTTCACAGAACGGAAGCATGGCATTGACCTTTGGCGATCCCATCATAATGAAATTGACGCCACCCAAATCAAATATGTCACAGACGGAATCTACATGGAAAAAAGTAAGAACAACAGACTGCGCGGCAATACCGTCGCCTATTCCCGCTACGGCTACCATCTCATGTTTACCGAAAACACCTTGTTGGAAGCAAATGAAGCCCATCACAACGTTAGCGGCATGATGATTATGGGAACCGTGGGCACGGTGGCCAAACATAACAAGCTGTACAACAATCACCTTAACGTACGATCCTTAGGTCTCTACCTCTTTGATGTGAAACAGGCCCATATCTCCCACAACCACATCCTCAACAATCGGGTGGGCATCTTGATTGAGGACTCCCAGCAAAATGAACTGACGCAAAATGTGGTGCGGAGCAACTACCTGGGTCTTCAGTTTATCAAGGCAAGAGATAACCATATATATCAGAACGCTTTTGTGGCCAACGTGGTCCAGGGGCAGGCTGAAGAGAGTCACCACAATATTGTGGAGCACAATTACTGGGGAGATCATGTCGGTCTTGATCTTAATGGAGATGGAACCAGCAACCTCCCCTACAGCGTTGATCCTTTTTTCCTTAAAATAACGGATCAATATCCGCCCTTTCAACTTTTCTTCCATTCTCCAGGCTTAATCTTTCTGGAAAACCTGATTCACATCCCTTTCGACCAGCAATTGATCGATCAGGCTCCTTTGTTGGCAAATCCTTTGATTGAATCGGATAAAACAGCAAACACTCCGCTAACTTTACTGGTGTGTAGCGCATTACTATTGATCAGCACACTGCTGATTTATCAGGGGGTAAGGATAAAATGAAAAAGTTTAAAGTATGGATCTGGTTCGGGCTCCTAGCCATCGTTCTGGCCGCCTGTGGCGGGGGCTCCTCCGCCGGGGAAAACGGGCTACAGTCTGATGAGAATCAAACCCAGGGTGAAACATCCTCTATCGACGAGTTGACCTATCAGCCTGAAGCGATCAATCCGCAAACGGACATTTGTGAAATTTGCGCCATGGCGGTGGCCGATGATCAGCATGCTACGCAAATCATCTTAAAAAATGAACGGGCCTTAAAATTTGACGATCTGGGTTGTCTCTTCGCCTGGATCGAAGAAAACGGAGAAGAGGACGTAGGAGCCAAGTTTGTACGTGATTTCAACACTAAAGAATGGATCTTGTTGGAAGAGGCCACTTATGTTTTTGCTGAGCAGATTGAAACCCCCATGGCCTACGGCATCATCTCCTTTAAAAATGAGGAGGATGCCCAAAAATATATTGAAGAACAGGGCTACGGCCAACTGTTAACGGCAGCCGATTTGTATGATCATAAGTGGGAAATGATGGATCACGATCATCACCATGATCAGGGACACCATCATGATCCTGGGCACGAACATGATCAGCAGCACGATCAAAATCATGGTCTCCATGGCGCATAACAGAAAGCAAGCAAAGGAATGAGATCAAGTTGCAAATCTTGGCGGTGGCAGAACGGGAAATCAAATTGGGCTTTCGAAGCTCCCTCACCTACTCTTTTTTAATCCTTTTATCCTTCTTTACAACGGCTCTCTTGCTGCTGCAAACAGGGGTATCATCTATGCAAGGTTATACGGATCTGACCGGAACAGTGCTTAATATCACCTTATATCTGTTGCCACTCATCACCCTCCTTTTAGGAGGGCTCTCTGTCACAGGGGAAAAGGAAAGCGGTCAATGGGGCCTGCTCTCAACCTACCCCATCTCCAGCCATGCTTTATTATGGGGAAAATGGATCGGCCTAGGGGCTGTTCTCCTTACCATTCTCTCCTTCAGTTTCGGACTGGCCGGGCTAATCACCCTTTTATTTGGCCAGTCCATCAGCCTTCATCAGCTGATCTTCTTATGGACGTTCGCTGCTTTCTTAACATTGGTCTATTTAAGTGTAGCCGTCTGCATCGGGGCCCTGGCCAAAAACCGCTGGCAATCCTTAATCGCCGGAATCGCCATCTGGTTTATCCATATTTTAATCTGGCCCACCTTGGTGATCAGCACCTTAAGCCACCTGCCCTCCTATAAACTGATCCAGCCTGCTTTGGAAGTGATCACCTTTTTAAATCCGGCAGAATTTATTCGCATCTTTTCCATTATGAGACTGGGCGGTGGCGCCGCATTTGGCGCCGACTACGATCAGTGGATCACTTGGGTCCAAAGCGGTTCAGGCGCACTTCTCTTTTTAGGCATCTGGCTGCTCTGGATCGTGATCCCCTTATTTGTAGGTGGATGGATGGGTCAGCGTGGTGAGCAAGATGGAGCACAATAAGATTGCTGTAGAAATTGATCACCTTTCCAAAGCGGTTAGAAAGAAGACGCTGCTCAAACCCCTTAGCTTTAAGCTGGAACAGGGCAAGATTTTAGCCATTTGCGGCGGCAACGGAGCGGGGAAAAGCACTCTGATTCGTTTAATTGTGGGCTTGCTACGTCCCACGACGGGTCAAGTGGTCATCAATGGATTGACCAAAACAAAACATAAAGCCAAATTCCTCGAACAGTTTGGCTATATGCCCGATGATTTTCTATTTCATCCGGAGCTAACGGCAGAGGAAACCATCCAGTTTTATGCCGAGTTAAAAAAAGTGGATCAAACCAGGTACAAAACAGTTTTAGAAGCAGTAGGGTTACTGGACAAACGAAAGGAAAAAGTGGGCCATTTTTCCAAGGGAATGAATCAGCGCCTTTTGCTGGCCCAAGCCCTGCTGACCAATCCCCCGGTCCTCATTTTGGATGAACCCACCAACGGCTTAGATCCCTACTGGATCAAACAGTTTTGCCTGTTGATGCTCAAAGCGAAACACAGCGGCCAGACGGTGATTTTGTCCACCCATGATCTCTATGTGGCTGAACAGATTGCGGATGAAGTAATCTTTCTCAACCAGGGTGACGTGCTCTCCAGAGGACCAATCAGTCAGTATCGGAAGGAAGGGTTATATCAGACGTTTCAACAACTTTTTTTCAAGCAGGCTAAGGCATAATCCATTTCAATCCCAAGCTAAAACAAAACCGCCCTCATTTAAGGGCGGTTTCATTAAGCGCGCTATTCAGCCTGCAGGGCCTCTGCCTTGGTGGAATGAACCGTACCAAAAGGATGTTCTGGAGGAGCGTATATGGAATAAAGTTTCAGGGGGCGGTTACCTGTATTGCGTACATTATGCCATTTTCCGGCAGGTACAAGGATCACATCATCATCCTCGACACGGGCCTGAAAGTCTAAACGGTCCTTGCTATCCCCCATTTGAACCAGTCCCTGGCCCTCTTCGATGCGCAAGAATTGGTCCACATGGGGGTGCACTTCCAAACCGATATCTTCACCCACATCAATGCTCATCAAAGTTAACTGTAAATGTTGTCCGGTCCACAGCGCCGTTCGAAAGGTTCTGTTCCGCTTGGTCACCTTTTCAATATTGGTGACAAAGGGTTGACCACCATAATCTTTGATTTCCAGATGTTCATCATATGGACGCCAATTGCCGCTCCCATTCCAGTTGGACCAGGCACCATCTACGTAACCTTGCTGCCACTCCGAGGATTGGTAAGGATACCCGTATTGATTCCGCTCTTGAATATACGGTGACCAGTAATATCCCCCCTGCTCACTATAGAAGGGATATGGTGGGTAGTAATAATAAAAAGGTGGAGGGTACATGCTTGTGTTCACCTCTTATTGTAGTGATTACATTTCATCCTATGCATCTACCCATAGGCCGGTCACCTATTGCCAACCCTCCACTTTCATTCTTTTTCAACGTTCACACCCTTAGCGAACCCCGGAATCCCCTGGCGGCATAGTAGGATTCTGCACCGTTATGATAGACAAAAACCGTGTCATAGCGCCGGTCACAAAAGAGGGCGCCCCCCAGCTTTCTGATTTTTTCAGGTGTTTTCACCCAGCTTGATGTTTTGGTATCAAACTGACCCAAAGTTTGCAGCTTCCTATATTCATCCTCCGTCAACAGCTCAATGCCCATGGCATTGGCCATATCAACCGCACTGTTTTCCGGTTTGTGTTTTTTTCTTGATTCCAACGCTTCCCGATCATAACAGACACTACGGCGCCCCTTGGGACTTTCGGGTGAACAATCAAAGAAAATATACTCCCCCGTCTGGTGGTCATAATCCACCACATCCGGTTCCCCACCCGTTTTTTCCATTTCATGGAGGGACCAGAGCTTGTCCGGATGCGCTTCTAGCCTGGCCTGGACGTCGCTCCACTTCATTCCTTCATGGCGGTTCATGTTTTGTTCAAAACGGGCTTTCAATATTCCCAACAGCTCCGCTTGTTGTTCCGGTGATAAAACTTTACCATTAGTCGATGTACTTTCACTTGTCATGCTCATTCCTCCTTCAATCATATCCCAGCATGTCACTTGGGCCCGCATCAGTTCATATATTTTACGGGCCGTATTTACATTTCTTATGGTCATTTGTTTGTGGACCTGTGTGCCCACGAGCTTGGACAAACCGCTAGAATCGAGAAAGGAGGGGATTGAAAAGTCACTTCCCCACTCTCTCTGAAGTTGGTGCGTTCTAATAACATGTAACATTGATGTCCATCCCAGCATGGCTAAAATCGCTCACTCAAACGGGAATATGCTGTTGTAAATATACTTTTAATTGGACGAATAATCAATACTATTTTCATTATTATCTTGTCTAAGGCCTGTTGGCTCGCTCCATTCTGGAAACCAGCCTTTCATAGTTCATTTGAAGGAGTTCCAGAGCATTGTCAACATCCGTCTCAGTGCGTAAATAGATGGAAACCCAGTTTGAAGCCGGAAAGACGTGATGCGGTACCGCTTTTCTGAGACGAAGCGCCTCATCCCGGTCTTCTTTCGGTAACGGAAGATCCACATGGGTATCGCCGTGCATATGTCCCATTTCCTTCCCATTGACAAAAAAGGCCATTCCGCCGAACCGATGCTTTTTAAGGCTTACATCGGGCCAGGCACATACCGTATCAATCAGCCTGTGCACATCCTTCTTTAACATAGTGTTATTCACCTCCTTTTACCGACAGTTGGGATTTGGCTAACCCCTCAGGTTGAAACCGCGAACGGTAAAACATTAACAGTACAGCATGCAGGATGAGAAAAACCAAAAACAAGTTGGTAATCATTGCGCCATCGGTGTCATCCACTAACGGGTTCCAACTGGGAAAATCCAGTTCAAGCAACAAGCCGTAGATGATAACAGCCATGGAGGAAGCGAGGCCATTCAACATTTGAAAAAGGCCCATTCCCACACCGGCCTGCTCTTTGGGCAACGTTTTGGAGAGCGTGCTGGAAACAGCCACCTGGATAAACGTTTGCCCCACATGAACAAAGATGAGAAACAGCGGAATCAACCATACGTCCACCACTCCGGAAAAGAGGGCAAGCAACATGAGACCGAGCATTAACAAGCTGGAGGCGAGTAAATATAGACGCCTCTCCCCTTTTCGATCCCCCACCTTTCCGCCCACACGGCTTAAGACGGATGATACGGCAGCTGCCGGCACCAGCAGAAAACCGATCCATTCCGATCCAAGCCCATAGACATCGGCCAGAAGCACCGGCGGCAATAACGCCATACCACTGGCAATGGATGAAATTAGAGCAGCCAGCATCAAGCCGCTCGTATATTTTCCATTGCGAAAAAGGGCCGGCTGGATAAACGGATCAGCTGCAGTTGAAAGCCGCCAAATGAAAAGGAGCATCATCAAAGCGGCCGCCACACCCATCCACCCGATTAAATACGTGGCACCGATAAGCATAAAGGCAACGGTTAAGGCGAGCAACGCCCCTCCCAGCCAATCGAGCTTGCCCGGGTTCGGGGTAGAATCATCGTTCACATATTTGCGGAAAAAGGGGACCAAAACCAGGACAAAGACGGGGGGAACATAAAGCCAACGCCAATTGAGGAAGGTGAGCAGTAATGCGGCCACTACGGGACCCAACGCAGTGCCCAGCGCCAAACCGGCTGTGGTCATGCTCATCGCCCCGGGCCGCCGCTCCGGTGGAAAATAACGGATGGGAAGGAGCATCGCCGCAGCCGGAACGACCGATGCACCCGCTGCCTGAACAAGGCGACCGGTCAAGGCCAGCCAAAATGAGGTTGAGGCAAAGCCAAGGAGCGAACCGACCGCAAACAGGGTCAATCCGAAGGTGATCAAATTTTTGAGGCGAAATCGGCTGGCTAGCTTCCCATATACTACGTTCCCAAGGGCGTATACGAACAGATATCCCGAGGATAGCCAGCTGGCTTGGGCCAAGTCGATGTGAAATTCGTCACGAAGTTCCGGCAACACAATGTTAAACGTAAGCATGCTCAGCGTACTAAAGACCGCAGTGAAAAACATGACGCGCATGATACGCCGACCAATCCGTTCTCGAGGGGAAACAGGCATGGGATCAACATCCTTTAACCATAATGTTTGTTAGTACTTACTTACATCAGGGGTAAGAAAAAACTAGGGTTGAAGCGCCCTAGCGAAAAGATCGACGCTGTGCTCAATAAACAGATCCAGGGTAACAGCGGAATGGGATGTTTCCAACAAGTTGCTATTGAAGGCCCCATAATTCATCCACATGAAGGAGAGGGCGGTCATTTCCGGATCAACGGCTGCAATTTTTCCTTGTTTACGAAGGGTCCTGAAATAGCCTGTCAATAGTTTCTTAAACTGGACCGGATGCTTGGAGACCTGCTTGTAAACTTCATCAGGCAGTCCGCTTCCGCCCCTTTTAGCAATTTCAAGCAGTTTTCGGTTGCGGTTCATGATCGAATGGTACGTTCGAGCGATCAACAACAAATCCGTCTTGACATCCCATGTCAGTCGTTCTTCAAACAGTTTCGTCATCTCACCGGCATAGTGATATTTTTCAAAGGCGGCAATGAGCAGCCCCTGCTTGCTGCCAAAATGACGAAACAAGGTGACTTCACTGACGCCAGCCTTTTCTGCAATCTCTTTCGTTGTCGTTCCGTCATAGCCTTGCTGTGAGATCAGGTCGATGGCTGCCAATAACAACTTTTCACTGGTATCCGTCCCTTGCCTCAATCTCTTTTCCAACCCCCGTTTATTAGTAAGTACTTACTTACATCCTATTATTCATCAAATCTGGGGGGCTGTCAAGTGACACGCGGGTACGTAAGAAGAACTGTTGGGTTAACCCTTAAAATTTAACTTTTGAGTATTGATCTTTACAAAACGTGTTGTTATAATTGAACATGGTCAGGTAATGATAATCATTATCATTTTCATTGGACGGGAGATTCACGAGAAGGAAGTGATCACTCCATGAGGTGAGATGATACATACGTTCATTATTGACTTATCGCCTTATTAGAAATTCAAAGAATAGTTAGATTTAGGAGAAGGAGAGAATGAGACGATGAAAAGATATTTTACGCTTGCTTTAATGATTTTACTTGCCTTGGCCCTGGTGGCATGCGGCAGTTCAAACTCGACCACAGAAGAAAGTACAGGCGATACCAGCAACGCGACTGGCTCTGAAACCCCTGAGCCTACCAGCGAACCTGAAGAGCCAGCCACCGTTGAAGTGACAGATAACCATGGTACGGTCACGGTTCCCGTCAATCCTAAAAACGTGGTTGCCTTAGATAATAGAACCTT
>CALFAC010000026.1 GCA_937927935.1 uncultured Bacillaceae bacterium | reverse complement strand
GCTAATACTCTACGCCATGGAGATACCGTAACGATTCCTGAAGATAATGGTAAGGCTAAATCATACTGCTGCATCCAAGAAAAAAAATCTTTTGGATCGTGAAGAAAGATCAAATCGGCATCCATAATAAATAACGACGTTTGATAATCATTCATTATTTTTTCTCCGTGTATAAACCGGGCACAGGCATAGTATGTTCGTTTATCCTGTACCCAATCAGGAAGAGGCTCATAAGAAAAGCCCGGTTGTATCAGCCCCTTTTCTCCTCTATAGTCCCCAATCATGTCAAACAGTTTAATCGTATCCTCTATCGCTGGAATGACTTCACTTTCTTCCCCCACCACATGAATATGAAATGGATATTCCTTTAAAATGGCTGCATAAAACATGAGTTGAGGGCCGTAGCTTCTTAAAAACCGTTCGTCAAGGGAAATCAAGATAATGAATTGACTTTTATCCGCGTTGGGCCCAGGACCTACGTAGGTAATGGCATTCTCCGATAAGGTATGACGCTGCGGGGTTTCTTTATTTCTTTTAAATATATTCAACAGTTTTGGTCTCTTTTGCTTTTCCGTTGTCGGTTCGGGTAAATCAGTATAGGTGAGACTCCCTTGATCAAAATCAAGATATTTGAGATAATCGGTCTCAAACGAACTGGCGGCCTTAAAATGTTTCGCAGCCTGCGTGCGGTTGCCCAGAAGACTTTCCAGTTTTCCGCACAGGACATTGGCCAGCTGTAAGGTTGAAGCGTACGCCTCACATTTGTGAATCAGCTGGCGGATCATATCCGCATGCTCAGGTTGGCTAGCCCACTGATCCAGTAGCTCTCCATAGGTTAGCTGATCTAATCCATGTTGATTGAATATTCCTTTAAGTTCCAGATAGATGGAAAAGTAAAAGAGCACGTTTCCCAATAATGAAGCAGAATAACCTTGCTCCTCTACATATTGGACAAGCATGGGGACATTACGGGGATTAAAGTTTGGGTTGGTCCAAAGCTGACGCATAAATCTATAAACCGCTCGTCCCATAACTTTATGGGCTACATCCGCTTGGACATCCCAGCGTTTGATCCAGCCTGGTATCTCTTCTTTCGTTAGTGTAATCTGATCAAGTATGGTCCGTTCAAATTCCAGCTTCTCCTCCTGGCTGATCAGTTCCATATAGGGGGTTACATCTGTCCACTTTTCCTGCTTTATCTGATATTTATATTTAAAGCGCCAGCGGTTTTGCTCCACGAATGAATCGTTCAGTATAAAGGGAGCATCCCCTTGATGGATCACTTCCAAGCGGTAAAACGTTTTCTCCTCGAAATCTTTAATCACCAACCGTACAGTCTCATTTTCAAGGCCATGCTCTTTCCAGGGATTAAACTGAATGGGCATAACACGTCACCTCATAAATTAACAACAAATTTTCAACATGTCTCGCGTCTATTGTATCAAAATTGACATCAAGTTGATCATTCCTGGTTATTAAAGATAGAAATGTAACGGAGGTTCCCTATGTTTTCCAAACTGACCCAGCTCTTTTCGAAACAGAAAAAATGGAAACAGATATTAAACGAACGTCCGCCCATCAAGGTGTTTGACCTAAGCAATCATATTGACCTAAAGCCGATCTGTGATCGTTTAGTCAATGATGAAATTTATGTGGATGATCAATTTCCCATTATTAAATTGGAACCGGAGAAATTATGGACGGCAGATCCCACCGAGGATCGGCGCTGGCATTTTCGCCTGCACTCCTTTATCACCGTGGAGCTTCTGCTTAAAGGATATGAGCAGCTGGGCGAGCGTCGCTACCTGGATAAAGCGGTTGAAATGAGCCGCCATTGGTCACAACATCATTTTCCGGATTCTCAAGAACGGATGGCCTGGCACGATCATAGCACCGCTTTACGCTTGATCGTGATCTGTCGCCTCTTTGAACAATGGCGCCAGGTGGAGTGGGATGACAAGCTGGCCGATCGGATGATGGAGTGGGTGAAAGAGCACGCCGGTAAGCTGGCTGATCCCGGCTTTTACATGGAGAATCATAATCATGGCTTGGATCAGGATATGGCCCTGTATGTGGCCTCAATCGTATTTAACTTCTTACCTGAGGCTGACGGCTGGCATACGTTGGCTCTGGAACGCTTTTGGAAGCAGATGGAGCATCTTTTTGCCGAAGACGGAAGTTACCGGGAACATTCCCCCCAGTACACCCTGATTTTTATTGATCGGCTGCTTAAGTTTGCCCATTTTCTGAAAGGGAAAGATGACCGGCATTATGATCGCTTGATGTCCGGCATCAAAAAGCAGATGCACTTTTTAACCCATATTTTACAACCTGACGGACAGCTTCCCGCCTTGGGCGATACAATCACCCAGCCTGCCCAACGGCCCCTTTATCATCCTCCCAGGGAAGAGTTTGCACAGCTGGAGTATGTTTTCACCAAAGGAAAAGCCGGTGAGGCCCCGCAGGAACTGGATGCTCTTTTTCCTGAAGGCGGCTATGCGGTCTTTCGAAACAAATGGCCCTTTGATGAAGAAACGATGCAGGTGGTGTTCTACAGCAGCTTTCATTCCCGGGTCCATAAACACGGGGATGATTTGGCCATCACCCTCTTTGCCCACCGGCAGCCGCTGCTTATGGATGCCGGTATGTACAAGTACGATTATAACAGTGAGGAACGCTCTTATGTGATTTCCACCCGGGCCCACAATACGGTGACGGTGGATGGGGCCGATACGGATCTGAAACGGTTAAACATAGGGAAGTCCGGCTTAACCGATTACTATTCCAGCCCTACATTTTCAATGGCGGCCGGGGCCCACTGTTTGTATCCAGGGGTGATACACCAGCGGCTGGTGTGCGTGTTGAAGCCCCATGAGACGGTTGTTCTGGACTGGCTACGGGGGTATAAGGAGCATCGATTTGACCTGCATTTTCTGTTCTATCCCACATTAACCTGTGAGAAGAAAGAACAATCCATCCGGGCCGCTCGAGATGGAGAGCCCCTCCTGGTGATGGAGCCTCTTCTTCATCACGACAGGCTTCAAGTGAACCTGGTGCGCGGGGAAAAAGATCCTTGGCGAGGCTGGTGCTCGGTAGAGTATGGACAACTTGTACCTGCCTGGCAAGCGGTCTATACGTTAACTGGACCTGAGGGACGATTTGCCACTCATCTTAACACCCGGCCTCACCAGAAGCAGTTAACCCAATTTCACTGGGAAAAGGATGCGGTCCAAATAAGCTGGAGAAATGCGGCTGGAGAGGAAGAGACGGCTGTTATCATATGGGGTCGGGAGCACATTTACCTGGCCCTGAATGGACGGATGCAGGAGGTCCGCCATATTGATCAACCGCTGTTAAAGGAAGCGATTGAAGAGGCGCCGAAATATGAATACAGGGAGAAATACCGTCTTGAACGGGAGAGGCGCATCCGCTGGCAGCAGGAGGTGGAGCA
>CALFAC010000025.1 GCA_937927935.1 uncultured Bacillaceae bacterium | reverse complement strand
GTGACTGGAGTTCAGACGTGTGCTCTTCCGATCTCGATCTGGGCTTTGATGGGATCTGGTTTGGGGTGATTATGGTGATGATGCTCAATATCGGCCTTTTAACCCCGCCTTTGGGTCTCAGTGTTTACATTATCAGTGGGGTAGTCCGAGAGATACCGATTCAAGCCATTTTTAGAGCTGTGCTGCCCATGTTGTTCACCATGATTATCTTCACTGTGATTCTCGTGCTTTTCCCAGAAATCGTCACCTTTTTGCCTGAATTAAGTAGGCAGTAAATAAAAAACCCGTGTCTGTAGGGACGCGGGTTTTTTACGTTTGGGTTTTTACGTTTGGTGTTTTACATTTGGCAGAGAGATAAAAAGTTGACATTGCATTCCCTTCCACTTTATCAGGTTGACTGGCCACGGATCATTCACTTTGGTTCTGGTAGCGGGTGTGAATGTTGTTATGTTTGTAGGTGCCCATTTTACCAAATTCCACCAGTTCCAGGGAAAGGGCCAGATAGCGGCGGCTGAACAACTCAGCAAAATGGTCCTTCATTACCTGAAAAATCTGGTCGCAAACTTCCCGTTTATCTTTTTCAGTGCGGCCACGCCCGATTTTTAAAGTGGCGTGGACAAAGGCATCATCATAAAGTCCGTCGGCCACCACATAATCCTGCAATAAAATGGCTCGGGAGCGAATGCCGCCGATGGGAAAGAGATCACGGCGGTTGATCAACACCTGATTCACTTTGTGCAACAGACCGGGTATATCGGCCTCGTGAGTGATGTTATCGGTATATTCAACAATAAAATGAGGCATCCCTAAACCTCCTCATATACAATACTGATTATCCATATCCACGTGGCAACGAGATCGTCACTTTAACGGATTTAGGGTCTTTCATATTTAGGGTCTTAATCTCAACCGCTGCCAAAGGCGTCATCGCCCACGATGTAATTGACCAAGCGGCCCAATCCTTCAATCTCTGTCACCACTTCATCGCCCACTTTGGTATCCACTGCTCCTTTGGGGGTGCCGGTTAGGATAATATCGCCGGGTTTTAAGGTCATGAAGCGGCTTAAATATTCGATTAAATAAGGAATGCTAAAAATCATATCGCGGGTGGAGCCTTCCTGGGTGAGTTGACCGTTAATGTAGGTGCGCAGGGTGAGATTCATCGGATCAGCAATCTCTTCAGCATCCACCAGCCAAGGTCCGATGGGGGTGCAGGTGTCCCGGTTTTTGACCCGCAGGTTTGGCCGGTAATAATTTTCCAGGTAGTCGCGGATGGCGTAATCGTTGGCAATGGTGTAACCCCGGACATAGTGATAAGCCTCCTGGGCGGAGACGTTTCGGGCTTGCCGGCCGATCACCACGGCCAATCCGCATTCATAGTGCATAAAGGTGACATCGCTGGGCCGGCGGGTATACCCTTTATGGCCAATCAGCGTGTTGGGCCCTTTTAAAAAGATGAGGGGTTCCTTGGGGGCTTTAAACGAAAGTTCTTCAGCATGGTCAGCGTAATTGAGTCCCAAGGCGAAAATGGTGTGAGGGATGAGAGGGGGAAGCCAAACCACCTCATCTTCCGCCACCACACGTCCGTCCGCCAACCGGATAGATCCGTTTACCTCAAAGGCGTCATGAATTGCTCCGCCATACGCTACTCTGGCCCGTTTCATTCCTTTTCCTCCTTAAGCTTACTCCAATCCTTTGTTTCGCTTCGTTTTAACA
>CALFAC010000024.1 GCA_937927935.1 uncultured Bacillaceae bacterium | reverse complement strand
GGATGAAGCCAAATAATGCCCCTTTTAAATTGTTGTACACGGCTAAACTGCCCTCTTGCACCCGGCGGGGGATAGTTTTTGTATACAGGGTATACCATTTTGGCCAGTCCTTGCTAATGAAAAAGGCGGCGAGTAAAGCGATGACAAAGGCGGTAGCTATGACGGGAATGGAGCGGATGAAGGAAAAAATGCCGTTGATGGCGCTTTTACCCATTTCACTTAAACCCTGACTCATACTGCTGGTAAAATTTTGCACGTACAATTCAATATTGCGCTGTACCTCACTATCCAGTGTGCCGTATAACGAAATGATCCGGTCATAAAGAGGCACCAGCTTATGTAAGATGAAAAACTGAATTTGAGCGCTATACTCCTCAAAAAATTGGGGCAAATGACGTTGCAAATGGTTTAATTCCGTTCCAATTTCAATCACCAGCAAAGTGATAATGGTGGCCACAATACCCAGCAACACTAAAATGGTGACGAGTACGGCCAACCAACGGGGAAATCTGCCTTTATTTGTCAACCATTCAACCACAGGATTGATCAGCACAGCCAAGAGTATTCCAAATAGGAAAGGATATATTAATGGCAAAACGACATATGCTAAAACCAGGATGAGCCCCATCGCCACAAGGACGATCATCCCGCGCAGAGCCGCAAGCATGATGGATTTTTCCAAGAGGACTAACCTCCTAAACAGGATACTGCCTACACAGTTACAGTTTCATTGTAGCGTCATTTTCAGAACGGGGCAATTGTCGCATGAGGGCCCAAGGTAGCAAAATGGGCAAAATAGGCGGTAAATAAAGACAAGTGGGCTAAACTATGCTAAAATATGTAAAGGTTAAAAAGGGAATTTATCCCGCTCATTCCATTTATGATCCACCTTTATTATAAATATAAGGATGCTCTGTTAAATTTATGAGGTAAAGGAGAGATACAGATGGCAACCAAAGGGTTAGAAGGGGTTGTTGCTGCAGAATCGTCCATCAGCTCCATCATCGATGGTGTGCTGACCTACAGGGGGATCAATATTGATGATTTGGCTGAGCATGCCAGCTTTGAAGAAGTGGTTTACTTGCTGTGGTATGGTAAACTGCCTAATCAAACAGAGCTGGATCAATTAAAGCAAGAGTTATCAGAAAATGCTTCCCTCCCTGAAGAAGTGATCCAACTTTTAAAGTTGACTCCAAAGAGCGTCCATCCCATGGCAGCCTTAAGGACGGCTGTTTCAGCACTAAGCTTATTTGATGAAGAAGCGGATCAAATGGATAAGGAAGCCAATCTGCGCAAAGCGAAACGGTTGCAAGCAAAAATCAGCTCCATTGTGACGGCTTTTGCCCGGATAAGAGAAGGTCAGGAGCCCATCGCTCCACGGAATGATCTTAGCTTTGCTGCGAACTTTTTATATATGTTAAAAGGTGAAAAACCGGAACAGGTTCAAGAATCGGCTTTTAACAAAGCGTTGGTGCTGCATGCTGACCACGAGCTGAATGCTTCCACCTTTGCTTCCCGTGTCACCGTCGCTACTCTGTCGGATATTTACTCCGGCATCACATCCGCCATCGGTGCTTTAAAAGGCCCCTTGCATGGTGGCGCCAATGAACAGGTTATGGCCATGTTGGAAGAGATTGGAGAGCCTGATCAGGCAGAACCCTACATAATGAACAAGCTGGCCAATAAAGAAAAAATTATGGGCTTTGGTCACCGCGTTTACAAGAACGGGGATCCTCGGGCTAAACATTTGCAAGAGATGTCTCGTCAATTGACTCAACTGACAGGACAAACCAAGTGGTATGAAATGTCCATCAAAATTGATGAAGTGGTTCGGCGGGAAAAAGGGCTGCTTCCCAACGTGGACTTTTATTCTGCTACGGTATATCATAGTTTAGGCATTCCTCGGGACTTGTTTACACCTATCTTTGCTGTGGCTAGAACCTCTGGTTGGGTCGCTCATATCCTGGAGCAGTATGATAACAACCGTTTAATCCGTCCGCGGGCAGAATATGTCGGACCAGAAAAACAAGCATATATACCAATCGAACAACGGAGGTAGTCATCTATGGTTCAGTTCAAAGACTTAAGTCATCCTACTACAGGTGAGCGCATCACAATGGGGGCGAATGGGAAGCTAAATGTCCCCAACAATCCCATTATTCCCTTCATTGAGGGAGATGGTACAGGCCCTGATATCTGGAGAGCCGCTTCCAGAGTATTGGATGCCGCAGTGGAAAAGGCCTATCGGGGCGAGAAAAAAATTGCTTGGTTTGAAGTGTACGCTGGCGAAAAAGCGTACAACAAATTTGGAGAGTGGCTCCCTGAGGACACTTTAAAAGCGATCGACCATTATTTGATTGCCATTAAAGGACCCTTAACCACACCGGTCGGCGGGGGTATCCGTTCTCTCAACGTGGCTTTGCGTCAGGAGCTTGACCTATACGTCTGTCTCCGTCCTGTGCGCTGGTTTACAGGTGTCCCCTCTCCGGTGCGCCATCCCGAACTGGTAGATATGGCTATTTTCAGAGAAAATACGGAAGACATTTATGCCGGAATTGAATGGCCCTACGATTCTGAAGAAGTGAAGAAAGTGATCCGCTTTCTGCAGGAAGAGATGGGCGTTAACAAAATCCGTTTTCCGGAAACATCCGGCATTGGCATTAAACCCGTTTCCAAAGAAGGAACCGAGCGCTTGGTGCGGGCGGCCATTGAATATGCCTTTGCCAACAACCGGAAGAGCGTTACCCTGGTTCACAAGGGGAACATTATGAAATTTACGGAAGGCGCCTTTAAAATTTGGGGATACGAACTGGCTGAGCGGGAATATGGTGATCGTGTCTTCACCTGGGCCCAATATGATCGCATTGCCGAAGAGAAAGGAAAAGAAGCGGCCAATGAAGCTCAGGCTAAGGCGGAAGCAGAAGGCAAGCTGATCATTAAAGATACCATCGCTGACATTTTCCTGCAGCAAATTTTAACACGGCCTGATGAATTTGATGTGGTAGCCACCATGAACCTTAATGGGGACTACATTTCAGACGCATTGGCAGCTCAAGTAGGTGGAATTGGAATTGCACCTGGTGCCAATATTAACTATGAGACTGGCCACGCCATTTTTGAAGCCACCCACGGCACAGCGCCCAAATATGCCAATTTAGACAAAGTGAATCCTTCCTCCGTTATTCTGTCTGGCGAAATGATGCTGCGCCATCTTGGCTGGCATGAAGCGGCTGATTTAGTGATTAAAGCCATGGAAAAAACGATTTCCTCCAAAGTGGTCACCTATGACTTTGCCCGCCTCATGGAAGGAGCCACTGAAGTGAAGTGCTCCGAGTTTGGTGATGCCTTGATTAAAAACATGGATTAAGGGGAGATTCGGCCATGATTAAACGCCGCAAAATCTCGGTGATAGGAAGCGGTTTTACTGGTGCCACCACAGCGCTGATGTTGGCTCAAAAAGAGCTGGGGGATGTGGTCTTGGTTGACCTCCCCCAGGTGGAAAATCCCACTAAAGGAAAGGCGCTGGATATGCTTCAAGCCGGTCCGGTACAAGGTTTTGACGTCACCATTACGGGGACAAGTGATTATGCTTTGACGGCAGATTCCGATCTTGTGGTGATTACGGCTGGGGTGGCCCGCAAACCGGGCATGAGCCGAGATGATCTGGTCAACACCAATGCCGGAGTGATCAAATCGGTTACGGAACAGGTGGTTAAATATTCGCCTAACACCATTATTATTGTGCTGACCAATCCTGTGGACGCCATGACCTATGTGGCTTTTAAGACGTCCGGTTTTCCCAAAGAGCGGGTGATTGGCCAATCGGGTGTGCTGGATACGGCTCGTTTCCGCACATTTATTGCCCAGGAATTAAATATCTCCGTCCAAGATGTAACCGGTTTTGTTTTAGGTGGCCACGGAGATGATATGGTGCCCTTGATCCGTTACTCCTATGCGGGAGGGATCCCTCTGGAAAAATGGCTTCCCAAAGACCGCCTGGATGCCATTGTAGAGAGGACCCGCAAAGGGGGCGGAGAAATTGTTAATCTGTTGGGAACAGGAAGTGCCTACTATGCACCAGCCGCTTCCTTGGTGGAGATGGTGGAAGCCATCCTCAAAGACAAGCGGCGTATTTTACCGGCCATTGCTTATCTCGAAGGTGAGTATGGTTACCATGACATGTACCTGGGTGTTCCCACCATTTTAGGTGGAAAAGGTCTGGAAAAAGTGATCGAGCTGGAGTTGACGGAGGAAGAGAAAAAGGCCCTGGATAAATCGGCCGAATCGGTTCGGAAAGTGATGCAGCTGCTGGATATTTAACCATAAAAGAAGATGAAAAATTTTAAGGGGGGCTCCCTTTTAGCCGTCCCTGGCTAAGGGGGAAACCCCTTTTTCTTTTTAAGGCATCGAAGAAAGGCCAAAATAGGGAGTTCATTTTTTAAACCGGCTTTAATTTGGTGTATAGTTATGGTAATGGGATGGTGAGAATGGAGGGTAAAGGATGGCCAAAAAAATTCTGGTGGTCGAAGATGAACCATCCATTGTAACCTTGTTACAATTTAATTTGGAGCAAGCCGGCTTTGAGGTTATTGTCGCCATGGATGGAAAAGAGGCATTGGAGCGGGCAACAACAGATAATCCTCAGCTGATCATCCTAGATCTGATGCTCCCACAATTGGATGGATTAGAAGTGTGCAAACGGTTACGTAGCCAGAATAATATGGTACCCATCCTCATGCTAACAGCCAAAGACGATGAACTGGACAAAATATTGGGATTGGAGTTGGGGGCTGACGATTATTTAACAAAGCCTTTTAGCCCTCGGGAAGTGGTGGCTAGGGTGAAAGCCATCTTAAGGCGAGCGGAACAAACAGCACAGTCTATGCCAGAGACGGACGAAATTGTGGTGGGTGAGCTGGTTATCCGGCCGGATGATTATGAAGTCTACTATAAAGGGAGGGCTGTGGAGTTAACCCCTAAGGAGTTTGAACTGCTCGCTCATTTGGCACGGAATAAGGGGAGGGTCCTCACTCGGGAGCAGCTCCTTAATGCCGTTTGGGATTACGATTTTGTTGGGGATACGCGCATTGTGGATGTTCATATTTCCCATCTCAGGGATAAAATTAAACCCACCTATATCAAGACCGTAAGAGGCCTGGGATATAAGCTGGAGGATAGCGATGAATCGGTGGCTCCTTAGTTTAAGTATTCCGTTGGTGGGTATGACGGCCCTTATTTTTACTCTATTAGGCTATATCCTTTTTTCCATTCCCGATTTGGCTCACCATGTTTTGGCGTTATCCATTGCTCTGCTCATTATATTCATATTAACCGCACTGTGGACGCTCAGCATTTTACGCCGCCATCTTTTGCCTTTAACCGACCTGTTGGAGATGATCAAAGACTTGGCCCGAGGCCATGCCTGGCGCCGCTTAGATCCTGGAGCGTCCATGGGCATGGCGGCCCAATTTGCCCAAGAGATTAATCGCCTGGCTGAGAGAATGCAAAAGCTGATGGAATATCAGCATGTACAGGATGACCGTTTAGAAGCGGTGATTCAACACATGGCCAGTGGCCTTCTCTTTATCAATGAGCAGGGCAGAGTGGTTTTAACCAATGATAAACTGATCACCCTGTTGGGTTGGCATGAGCATTACCATGGTTCTCTCTATTACACCGCACCCCTTCCGGAAACAGTGGTTGAAATGATTCGCTCCTCTTTTTCCAATGATCATGAAGAGCAGCAAGAAGTGTTTGTGGATGTAGGGGTTCAGCGTATCGCCCTCAGTGTCCTGGTGGCACCCATTTTGGATGGTCATGGGAGAAATCGAGGTGTGGTGATTGTTTTTCATGATATAACGAAGCTAAAAAAACTGGAAAAGGTGCGGCAAGATTTTGTAGCCAATGTTTCCCACGAGTTGAAAACGCCCGTCACTTCCATCAAGGGTTTTACAGAAACATTACTGGACGGGGCTATGTACCAAGAAGAACATCTCAAACATTTTTTAAACATTATTAACCATGAAGCTGAACGCTTAAACCGATTGGTGGATGATCTGCTGCAACTGTCTCAAATTGAGCAGGGGCGTTTGATTTACAAATGGCAAAGGGTTGATCTTGGTGATGTTGTGAACAAAAGTTTAAGGGTGGTCAAAGGGAGAGCGGAAGCAAAAAAGATCGCGTTAATTTTTAACCCTTCTGAACAAGAAGGTTGGGTGGAAGGAGATGCCGATCGCCTGCAACAAATTGTGATCAATCTGTTGATGAATGCCATCCAGTATACCCCTGAAGGGGGGCGGATAACGATTAGCGTTATTCCCTGGCATAAAGGTGGTTATGGGGTTTCAATTGAAGATACAGGAATGGGCATTCCTAAAGAAGAGATCCCTCGCATTTTTGAACGCTTTTACCGGGTGGACCGGGCCAGGAGCCGGGCTTCAGGGGGAACCGGTTTGGGATTGGCCATTGTCAAACACCTGGTGGAAGCCCATCATGGTGAAATAGAAGTGGAGAGTGAACCTGGACAGGGAAGCACTTTCCGAGTGTACTTTCCAACAAAGCAGCCCGCTCTATGCCAGGTAAAGAGAGAGGTTAGGTGAAAAGAATGAGCAAGGTTGTTCTGATAGACGGTAGCAGTATTGCCCATCGGGCTTTTTACGCTTTACCTCTGCTGAGCAATGACCAGGGTCAATACACCAATGCCGTCTATGGTTTTACCACCATGCTGCTTAAAATTTTGGAAGAGGAAAAGCCTAGCCATCTATTGGTGGCCTTTGATGCTGGTAAACAAACATTTCGTCACAAGCAGTTTGAAGCCTATAAAGGAACGCGTCAAAAATCCCCCGAAGAGCTTTCCCAACAGTTTCCGCTCATTGAGCGCCTGTTGGACGCTTTTGATATTGCCCATTATGAACTGGAAAATTACGAAGCTGATGATATCATTGGTACTTTAGCCAATGAAGCGGATCGGCAAGGGCTCCCCACCCGAATCTATACAGGAGATAAAGATTTGCTCCAGTTGGTCAGTTCCCATGTCCATGTCTGTCTGACACGCAAGGGTATAACTGAGCTTGAGGTATATGATCCAGAAAAAGTGAAGGAGCGCTATGGCCTTGCGCCGGAGCAAATTATTGACTTAAAAGGGTTGATGGGAGATAGCTCCGACAATATCCCCGGCGTACCAGGTGTGGGGGAGAAAACAGCCTTAAAATTGCTTCACCAGTTTGGGAGCATCGCCAATCTGTATGATCACCTATCCGAGGTAAAAGGGGAAAAATTGCGGGAAAAACTGGCTCAACATAAAGAACAGGCCGAGTTAAGCCGAAGCCTGGCCACCATCACCCGGGAAGCCCCCCTTGAGGTCACTTTAGACGATATCATTTATACCCAATTTGATAAGCACAAGGTGGCTCAGTTTTTTAAAGAGTTGAAGTTTAACTCGCTCTTGGAGCGGATTGCCCCTGAAGGTGAAGCAGCAAGCAAAAGTTTAAAGCCCGATGCCTTTGACTATTACCTGCTGGAGGAGCCGGACGATTCCAAGTGGAAGGAAGCATTGGTCTCCCCCAGTGCCCTGGTGGTAGAATTGAAAGGGAGTCGCTATCACGAAGCTGAGATTGCTATGATCGCCCTGTGCAATCGCAATGGCCTTTTTGTCTGTGATTTTGAAACGGCCCAGAAGAGTGATCCATTTTTAGCTTGGCTGGCTGATGAACACCAGGAAAAGTGGGTCTATGGAGCCAAGCCGATGCAGGTAGCTTTAGCTTGGCGTAACATTGATCTACGGGGCATTACGTTTGATCATTTTTTGGCTTCCTATCTTCTTGATCCCACTGAGTCGGATCATGCGTTGACGGATATCGCTAAGAAGTATGCCGATCTTACCCTTTTAAGCGATGAAGCTGTTTATGGCAAGGGAGCCAAACAAAAAGTGCCCTCCCCCGATGAGTTGAGACACCATGTCGCGGGCAAAGCCAAAGCGATTTTTAAGGCCTATGAGGGATTGTATCAAGATCTCAAAGACCATCAGTTGGACCGTCTGCATGATGAGCTGGAGCTCCCTTTAAGTCACATTTTAGGGGAGATGGAATTGGCGGGGATCCGGGTGGATCGCCAGCGGCTCCTTTCAATGGAAGATGAACTGGAAGCACGGATTGAAGAGCTGACCCAGGAGATTTATCAGCTGGCAGGGGGTGTCTCCTTTAACATTAACTCGCCAAAGCAGCTGGGGGAAATTTTGTTTGACAAGTTAAATCTGCCGGTCATTAAAAAAACAAAGACCGGTTACTCCACCAGCGCCGACGTGCTGGAGAAGCTGGCGCCCCAGCATGAGATTGTGAGCAAAATCCTGGACTATCGCCAACTGGTGAAATTAAAAACCACGTATATTGACGGGTTACTAAAGGAGATCAACCCTGAAACAGGCAAGGTGCACACCACTTTCCAGCAAACCATTACGGCAACCGGCCGCTTAAGCTCAACGGATCCCAACCTGCAAAACATACCCATCCGCCTGGAAGAGGGACGCAAAATTAGACAAGCCTTTATCCCCTCTAAGGAAGATCATCTCATTTTAGCAGCCGATTACTCACAGATTGAACTTCGGATTTTGGCCCATCTTTCTCAAGATAAAGGTTTGATCGAAGCGTTCCGCAGTGGAAAAGATATCCATACGGCCACGGCGATGGACGTGTTCCATGTGTCGGAGGAAGAGGTTACGCCATTGATGCGTCGCCAGGCCAAGGCGGTCAACTTTGGCATCATTTACGGCATCAGTGACTATGGGTTAAGTCAAAACTTAAATATTAGCCGCAAGGAAGCCCAAGCCTTTATTGAACGGTATTTTGCTTCTTTTCCGGGAGTAAAAGCGTATATGGATGAGATTATTGAGCGGGCCCGCCGGGATGGCTATGTGACCACCTTGCTGAATCGTCGGCGCGTGCTGCCTGATATTAATAGCCGCAATTACAACCTGCGCAGCTTTGCGGAACGGACAGCCATGAATACACCCATTCAAGGAACGGCCGCTGACATTATTAAACAAGCGATGGTCACCATTGATCAGCAGCTTAAGGAGAAAAAGCTGGCTTCTAAACTGCTCCTGCAGGTGCATGACGAATTAATTTTTGAAGTGCCTCAAGATGAACTGGAGACCATGATCAAACTGGTGCCACAAGTGATGGAATCGGCCATCACCTTAGCGGTCCCGTTAAAAGTTGAGGTGGCCTACGGGCCAACCTGGTATGACGCCAAATAAAAACACTAAAAATTGCAGTAAAGAGGGAACAGAGATGCCGGAGCTACCAGAAGTGGAAGTGGTTCGACGAACCATTGCCAGGGAAATCCTGGGCAAAGTGATTGATGAAGTGGACGTTTTCTGGCCGCGGATCATTAAATATCCACACGATCAAGAGCAATTTAAAATGGAACTGGCCGGTCAACCGATCACCGAACTAAAGCGGAAGGGAAAATATTTGATCATTGGTATAGGGGACATGGCAGAGCTGGTGGTCCATTTCCGAATGACGGGCAAATTTAAGCGTCTAACCCCTGATAAGCGCTTTGATAAGCATATCCATCTTTTTATCCACTTTCAGGATGATCCGGAAGGGCTGGCTTACCATGATGTGCGCAAATTTGGAGATCTGTTTTTAGTGCCCAAGGGCGATTATCGTCCCATTAAAGGGTTATACTTCTCCGGAGTGGACCCCCTTTCAGCCACTTTTACTTACCAGCTTTTTTACACCTTGTTGAAGGAAAGGAAACGGCAGATCAAAGCCCTGCTTTTGGATCAAAGGGTGATTGCCGGGTTGGGCAATTATCTCTGTGATGAAATCCTCTGGTTTCCCGGTGAAAAGGGGGTTCATCCCACCCGCCTCAGCGATGGGTTAACAGAACGAGAAATGGAAGGAATATACGAACGGATGCTTTCAGTGATCAACCAATCTATAGAGCTGGGGGGCAATAGTTTTAGAGATTTTAGTTATGGGGACGGGATCAAAGGGGCGTTTAGGAAAATGCTGAAGGTTTATGGTCGGGAAGGTGAGCCCTGCTTCAATTGTGGCACACCGATTAAAAGGGAGAAAATTGCCGGCCGTTCCACCCATTTCTGTCCCCGTTGTCAGCCGGGTTAACGGCTATAAGCGTCACATTTCAGTGCTTCCTCCATATCCTATAATATCTTGGATTAAGGAGGAAGCACCGTGCTGGCTCACTACGCCTCATTATTTTTACTCGCCTTTGCCGTCAGTTTAGACAGTTTTTCAGTAGGCATGACCTATGGTTTGCGCAAGATGTCTATTCCCTTTATCTCCATCATGGTGATTGCTGTTTGTTCATTTTTAACCATCCTGGTGGCTACAGGTGTGGCCAAAGGACTTCTATACTATGTGCCGATCGCCATGGCGGAGCGATTGGGTGGATTGATTTTAATCGGACTGGGCATGTGGGGCCTGTATCAGGTTTTGAACCATCACGGACGCACGGGGAGTGCTTCAGCTGACTGGCATGAACAGATCACCGTCTTTAAAATGGAGCTAAAAAAACTGGGGATTGTGATCCAGGTTTTAAGAAGTCCCATGAAAGCCGATATGGACCGGTCAGGGGTTATCTCCGGAGGGGAAGCGGTTCTTCTGGGGGTTGCTCTCTCTTTAGATGCTTTTGGTGCCGGAATTGGGGCCAGCCTAATGGGTTATTCCCCATGGGTGACGGCGGTCTCCATCGGCGTGATGAGCAGTCTGTTTCTCTATCTGGGTCTGATCAGTGCCGGTACCTTAACCCGATTTAGCTGGGTGAACCGCTTGGTCTTTTTGCCAGCGCTTGTCCTCATTTCCGTGGGTTTATGGAAACTCTTCTAAATCGATGGGTGAAAGTGAGGAAGTGATGATGTTAATAGGACTGACAGGGGGAATAGCAACGGGAAAATCGACGGTGGCCAACATGATCCAATCATTGGGTATCCCTGTTGTTGATGCCGATCAGGTGGCCAGGGATGTGGTGGAACCTGGCCAACCGGCCTGGCAAAAAATTAAAGAACAGTTTGGAGAAAGGGTGTTTCAGCCTGATGGTCGTCTTAACCGGCCTAAGCTGGCTGAAATCATTTTTAATGATGAAAAAGAGCGGGAGCGTCTGAACAATATTGTGCACCCCCATATTCGACAGGAGATGGAACGGAGAACAAAGGAAGCATTGAAGGAGCATGAAGTGGTGGTGCTCGATATCCCCCTTCTGTTTGAGAGCGGACGTCACTATACGGTGGACAAGGTGTTGGTGGTGTATGTTCCCGAACAAATTCAGCTTGAGCGCCTGATGGAACGGGATCATATTGATGAAGCTTATGCCCGGCAAAAAATCGCCAGCCAGATGTCTATAGAGGAAAAAAAGAAGCGGGCCGACGCTTACATCGATAATTCAGGCACCCGGGAAGAAACAAAACAGCAGCTTCTAACCATATTAAAACAATGGGGGATCAAGGTGTCCTCATGAAAGCGGTATTGCAGTTTACCAAAAATCAGTGGATTTGCGCAGCGCTGTTGTTTTGTTTTTTCATGGTGTTAAACAGCGGGTTTTTTTGGAAGCAGATGTATCCCATTCAGTATGAAGCGGAAGTGGTGAAGGCGGCCCGCAAGTACCAGGTAGATCCCTTTCTTATTTTGGCCGTGATGAAGATTGAAAGCGATTTTAAACCTAACCGGTCTTCTTCTAAAGGGGCTTCCGGTCTCATGCAGTTGATGCCGGAGACAGCCCAGTGGATCAAAGAGCGGAGCGGTTTAAACCAATCGGATATTAACCAGAATGACCCTCAAACCAATATTATGATGGGCACCTGGTATCTGGCTTTTCTGTTGGAGAAGTATAAAGGGGAACAGGTGAAAGCATTGGCCGCCTACAACGCTGGGCAGGGCAACGTGGACCG
>CALFAC010000023.1 GCA_937927935.1 uncultured Bacillaceae bacterium | reverse complement strand
CCATGTTTATTTTGGAACTGAACCATCCCAACTTTGAAAAGTATGATCTTTCCTCTGTGCTGGAAAGGGGGAATTTCGCCCTGGCTGACTCGGCCCAGCGCCTCTTAAATCACCCCCATATCAGGGCCGCATATCTGGGCTACCGGGAAGGGGATCCGTCCGCAGGGACGGAGGGCTGAACGGGGAGGGAGATGATCCATGCAAACCCCATTAAATAGGAAAAGAGATGTTTTCCCCTTCCATGGCGTGCATCAGTTTAAGCAGCATCTCCTCGGTTTACCCAGGCATTTGACCGTGACCAACATCACCAACGGGGTCATGGCCTGGCTGTTTGGGGTGACCGGCCCCCTGCTCATCGTCTTCCAAGCAGCGGAGCGGGGCGGCCTTGATCTGGCTGCCCTTTCCTCCTGGATCTTTTCCATCTACTTTGTGGGAGGCTGCTTGTCCATCTTGCTCTCCCTCTATTACGGACAACCGATCGCCGTCGCTTTTTCCATCCCAGGCGCAGTTTTGGTGGGAACCACCCTCATGCATCATCCCTTCTCCCAGGTGATCGGGGCGTATGTGGTGACGGGCTGTTTGATTTTGGCCCTGGGGTTGAGCGGTATCGTGGATAGGCTGATGAAAGTTTTGCCCATGCCGGTGATGATGGGCATGGTGGCGGGGGTTCTTCTGCCCTTTGGCACGGACATCGTCGGGGCCCTCACCGATTTCCCCCTGTTAAACGGGGCTGTTTTCTGCGTCTTTCTCGTCCTTTCCCTATTTACCCGCCTTTCCCGAATTTTTCCGCCCATCCTGGGGGCCTTGATCTTTGCCGCCCTTCTGTTGGCCGGTTTGGGGCTCGTGCGCTTCGAGGAGATCACCTTTGGCCTTGCTGAACCCCGCTTGTTTAAGCCCCAGTTTGATCTAGCAGTCATCGGAGAGCTGGTCATCCCCTTAATGTTAACGGTGATCGCCATTCAAAACGCCCAAGGGATCGGGGTGATGAGGGGGGCAGGTTTTGAACCGCCCATCTCCGCCATGACCAACTGGAGCGGGGTCGGTTCTTTGCTTAACAGTTTGTTTGGAGCCCATTCCGCCTGTATCGCCGGGCCCATGACTGCCATATTGACCAGTGATGTGGATCCCAAACGGCCCTCCACCAGGGAAGGGACGTATGCCGGAGCTGTGGTCATGGGCCTGTTGTGGGTGGCCTTCGGCGTGTTTGCCCCCTTTGCTGCCCTGTTAACCCAAATGGTTCCCGCTTCCTTGATCAAACTGTTGGGTGGCTTGGCCATGGTTGGGGTTTTGGTGAACACCCTGAAGATGAGTTTTAGCGGCCTTTTTAAAATGGGGGCCTTGTTCTCCTTCCTGATCACCGTGTCTGGTTTTTCCCTGTTTAATGTGGGCGCTCCGTTTTGGGGATTGGTGGGCGGTACGCTCATCTCCCTGCTTTTGGAACGGAATGATTTTAAACAGTTGGGCCAAGAAAGGAAAAACGGGTGAACCTTTTATTTTTCACTTTAAGGAAACATGCTGGGGAGGGATAGGAGATGAACGATCTGTCAGTGAAACAGGAATTGATTGAAGTGGCAAGGGGACAGCGGCCGGCCCACGTTTTGATTAAAAACGGGAGGGTCATCAACGTCTATTCGGGTGAACTGTTGCCGGCCAATGTGGCCCTGTACAAAGACAGGATTGCCTACGTGGGGAGCAGGGAGGATTTCATCGGGGAAGAGACGGAAGTGATCGATGCCGAGGGTTATTATGTCTCTCCAGGTTACATTGAGCCCCATGCCCATCCCTGGGTTTTGTACAATCCAGTCAGTCTGATATCCAAAGTTTTGCCCCTGGGCACAACGACCATCGTCAATGACAACCTTTTTTTCTACCTGCATATGGGAGCGGATGGTTTTAAAAAGATGGTTTACGATTTGGAAGAACTTCCAGGCAATCTGTTGTGGCTGGTCCGAATAGTTTCTCAAGCCGATTTTCCAGGGGAAAGGGAATGGTTTGCCACTGAACGGGTGAAGGAACTGTTGCAACTAGATCAGGTGGTGGGAACGGCGGAAGTGACCCGGTGGCCCCTTTTGTACCAGGGGGATCCTTTTGCCCTGGAACCCGTTAGAGTGGCAAAAGAACATGGCAAGATTTCAGACGGCCATACGGCCGGCTGTTCCTACGACAAGTTAAACGCCATCGTCTCTTCTGGAATCGACGCCTGCCATGAGGCTATCACTGCAGAGGAGGTGCTGGCCCGCCTCCGCCTGGGGATGTGGGCCACCTTGCGCAACAGCTCCCTGCGCCCTGACCTGCCGGAGATTATCAAGGTGATTACGGAAGAAAAGGTGGATACCCGACGTATCCTTTTAACCACAGACGGACCCCATCCCGCTTTCATCGAGGAAGAGGGATGTGTGGACGGGTTGTTGAGGAAGGCGGTCGCCCTCGGTTTGCCTCCCATTGAAGCGCTTCAGATGGTGACCATCAATCCGGCCACCTTCTTCCATTTGGATCATGAGTTGGGAGGGATTGCCCCGGGACGGCGGGCCGATGTTCTCCTTCTGCCTGATCTGGTCCAATTCCGTCCCCACGTGGTGATTAGCGGCGGAAAAGTGGTGGCCAAAGACGGGGTTTTAGAAGCACCTCTTCCCAAGATCAACTGGGATAAGTATTTGGTGAGGAAACCTTTTGAGTTAAGTAAGGAAATTTTGCTGGATCCCTCTTTATATCGCTTTCCCCATACGGGAGGAAAGGCTCCGGTGATCCATTTCAAGATTGCGGTGATTACCAGCAAAAAGGAGATGGACCTGCCCAGTGAAAATGGCTACGCCGATCTCAGCCATCATTCCCAACTTGTCTATGCTGCCTTAATTGACCGCAAGGGGCAGTGGGTCTCAAGGGGAATCCTTGAAAATTTTGCCACCAACCTGGAAGGTTTGGCCACGACGTACAACACCACTACGGAACTGTTGGTCATCGGTCGAAATCCGGAGGCGATGGCTCAGGCAGCAGGGCGCGTCTATGATATGGGCGGGGGGATATGCGTGGTGGAAGGGGGAAAGCCCATTTTGGAGATCCCCTTGCCTTTAACCGGCATGATGACGACATCTGCCGACTTTGCCACCGCCGTCGACTATCAAAATCAGTTTTTAAAGGTGATGAAAGAACGGGGTTACCCTTTTCATGATATTTTATATACCTTGCTTTTTCTTACCTGTGATTTTCTGCCAGGTTTAAGGCTGGTACCCCACGGTTTGTATGATGTGAAAACCGATCAAATCGTACGGCCTGCCGAACAGCTTGGGGAGTAATAGATGATCCCATGCTGGTCTGTCTCCCAGTCCAGTTCACCCGCCAGGCGCAAATACTCTAAATGGGACAGGGATTCAGCTAGGGCAAAACGCCATTGATGGGGCGTAAGATTCAGGTGGTCAAATAATTTCGAAGCAACCTGATAGGCGTTGGCCTGATCCCCTATAAGGTGGCGCACCTTTTGGATGCGCTGATCATGATGTTGGAGCAGTTCATCCACTCTGGCATGAACTTGCTCCAACACTTTACCATGGGCCGTCAATCCTTTGGTCACAGGCAGGCTTTTTATTTTTTTAAGGGAGTCGAGATATTGCTTCAAGGGATTGGGCGTAACCTCCGGCCAATAACTGATGTTGGGGGTGATCCGATCCAGAATATGGTCGGCTGTAATCAACCATTGGCGCTCCCGCTGATAGAAGCATAGGTGTCCTACACTGTGGCCAGGAGTAGGGATCACCTCCCATGTTTCCCCTCCCAGAACAATTTGAGATTGCTCCAGGATGGTAAGCTGGGGAAAGGGGGTGACCCGCTCCTTAATTTTGGCCATGCTCTCCAATATTTGCTGCACCAAGGAGTTGGGGACGCCATGTTCTGAAAATAAGGCGGACAATTTTTCGGCCATGAAATTTTCCGGGCCCCACAGTTTGTGCATCATCTCATAGTCTGGGGCACTGATCAGTACCGTTGCTCCAGTTAGCTCCTGCAACCAACCTGCCAGGCTGGAGTGATCCGGATGGAAATGGGTGAGAATGATTCGGCTCACTTGTTGGGGCTGGATATTTAGCTGCATAAAAAGGTGTTGCCAGGCTTCTTGGGCTGGTTGATAGTGAAAACCCGCATCTACCAGGGTAACCTCTTCGTCGTCCTGAAAAAGATAGCAGTACACATATTTCATAGGAAAGGGGATGGGAATGGCTACGCGAGTAAGAGTAGGGGTGATCCTTTCTGTCAGTGGTGGGGTCATGGCACCTGACTCCTTCCGAAAGATGATACGAAATAAATTTTAGGAAAAGTAAATTTCCATAAAGGGATTGATGGTTTTCTCCCGATTGGTCTCGTACTTTCGGTCTGGTGCCGTTTCAAAATATTTTTCAAAGTAACGGACGGCCCCAGTGGAGACCAGTTGGTGAATTTGCCAAAACAGTTCCCTAGCTTTGAAGCCGCTCCAATTTTCAGGCAAGAGATCGATGGGAAACAGAGGGTCCTTAAATAAAAATTTCCTGAATTCATGGACGAGACAGGTTCGTTCATAGAAACATTGCTGATCCGTCAATGTCCCTTGCCACGATTGTTCCTGGAGAGCGGCATATCTGGGAGAATAATGATTGATGAACTGGTTGTACTCTTCTTCCAGTTCAGCCAATTTCCAACCTTTATTAATTAATTCTTGGTTGTCGTGGGAGAGCACGGAACTGGAGGTGAAAAAATAGATGTACTCTTCCAGATTGTAAGTTTTTACCATTTCAACGATCTGGTGTTCCAAAGGATTGGGGCTGACCCATGTGCTGTTTGTAATCAATCCAAAACCTGTCCAACTTAATTCTTTCCGTAATTGGGTTCTTAACTGCCGTTTTTCTTCTGGAACTGAATAGATGAGGATCCGCCAGTAACCATCCCATTTGTGGTGTTTGATGGCGTACACGCGGCGGACACCATCTTCGATCCGCCTCCGGCCTGTTTCCGTCAGGGAATAGTAACTTTTATTGCCTATTTTCCTAGGTTTGATCAGCCCCTGATTCACCATCCGAAAGATGGCACCCCGAACGGAAGATTCTGAGATTCCAAATTGATTCATGAAGTGAA
Organism: uncultured Bacillaceae bacterium; assembly: GCA_937927935.1. GTDB lineage: Bacteria > Bacillota > Bacilli > Caldalkalibacillales > Caldalkalibacillaceae > CALFAC01. Next base: position 22,932 of record CALFAC010000023.1, on the reverse strand, counting down.
TCAAGCTGCCAATCCATATTTCGTCGCCATAATATTGGATGTAATCGCCGAATAAAGTAAACATTAAGGACCGTGGTCTCATGGTTTTCACCCTAACTGCGAAAGGATAAAAAGAGCCCTAATCCATAAAAGATAGATCTAAAGAATATATTATGTTTTTTTTGCGATCTTGTCGAGAATATTAAGGGGGAAAAGCTGATGGGTCTCCACTTTTGTCAAGAGTATAAAACGATTAAGCTGGATGTGAGCGGACAAATCGCCTATTTGATCATCAATCGTCCAGAAGTGCGCAATGCCTTAAACAGAGAAACATTGGAAGAAATGAGAGATGTCTTGGAGAAGCTGGAGAAAAGGGATGATGTGGGCTGTGTGGTTTTCACGGGAGCAGGGGAAAAATCCTTTGCCGCCGGGGCTGACATCGGCCAACTGGCCAATAAGGGGATGTTAGATGCCTTACAAAAAGGGGGGATGCAGGATTTGTATGCTTATATCGAGCTTTATGAAAAGCCCACTATCGCCATGATCAACGGTTATGCTCTGGGAGGCGGCTGTGAACTGGCCTTAGCTTGTGATATTCGCGTGGCCTCCACCAATGCTAAGCTTGGCTTACCAGAACTGAATCTCTCCATCATCCCTGGGGCAGGAGGAACGCAGCGGTTGGTTAGAATCGTGGGCAAAGGTAAAGCGTTGGAGATGATTTTGACCGGAAAGATGATCAGTGCCGAGGAAGCATATCGCATCGGGCTGGTGAGCGACGTGGTCGAGCCAGACAAGTTGCGGGTGAGGGTGGAGGAACTGGCCGGTCAGATGTTGGCCAAGGGTCCATTAGCCATCCGTTTGGCTAAACTGGCCGTTCATTACGGTGGGGAGGTGGATCTCAAAACCGGCCTCCTGATTGAACGATTGGCTCAGGCCCTCCTTTTTGAAACGGAGGATAAACTGGAAGGTACCCGGGCCTTTTTGGAAAAAAGAATTCCTGAGTTTAAAGGAAAATAGGAAGTAAACCATACTAGTTATAATCCTTCCTAAAATTGATGAGGATTTTTGGACCCTGCATAGTCAACCGCCAGTACCTAGATGTTGGCTCAATAATCGCCTTCGGAGTCGTCACTGGCGGTTTTTCTTTTCTCTTTAATAACTATAATAGAGTTGGGTATCATACATCTGCCCGTTAGATCCGTATTATCAAGGGTCGGTATCGTTTTTTGCGAAATGTTCCCAAACAAAAGGCAGAGGTTCCTTGTTGAGAAAACGGCGGATTGCTTCCTGGACATAAGGGGTTTGAAAACTGTATGCCTGGGCATACGCTTCCATTTCCCACAAGGCCCGCTGATCCAGATGGAAAGATTGATTGAGTATGGTCTTGGTCAAACCGATGCTTTCGATGGGAGCATGCAAAAAACGTTCAGCAAAGCTCAGCACCTCTTCCAGCAGCGTTTCATGGGGCAGAAGTTGATAGACGATTCCCAACTCTTTAGCCTCGTAGGCATCAATCATACGTCCGGTAAACATGATCTCTTTCGCTTTGGCCAGTCCCACGATTCGAGGCAGAAAGAAGAGGCCGCCTAAATCGGGAATCAGCCCGATGCGGCTAAAGGATTGGCAAAAGGTAGCGCGCGTACTGGAAAAAATAAAATCGCAACACAGCGCCAGATTAAATCCTGCTCCAAAGGCCGGTCCATCCACGGCAGCAATGACCGGTTTTTCCAAGTTGGAGAGGTGAAAGTACCACTGATGCAGGTCCAGAATCCGTTGCCTGCCTTCCTTGATCGAAACCCCGGCGGACATGGTTTTGATGTCCCCTCCGGCACAAAAGCTGCCCCCACTTCCGGTGATCACCAGCACTCGGATCGTTTCATCTTTGGCCATGTTTACAGCCTGTTCGATTTCAGCCCGCATCTCCATGTCCAATGCGTTTTTAGCTTCCGGCCGGTTTAACTGCAGCACGGCGATCTGATTATTGACCGAAAATAAGATCTTTTTAAACGACATGTCTACCCTCTCCCTTCAGCTCAAAATAAAAATGAAATATCCTAAAAAATATCTAAAAAAAGACGCAATTATAATTTATCATAAATGATTTAGACTCTGATTGACAAACCTTGTTTTAAAAAAGGAAAATAACGCCCCTAACGGTCAGGATGTCAACCAAGAGTGACGCGCCTCTTAGGAAACCCGGCCGGGTGATGAAGAATGATTGACCTTGGACCAGACGTATACTATAATTGGATTACATATTAGGGACTTCTTCTTTTTCCTTTTAGTTGATTGATCTAGAAGGCGGATCAAGATGGAAGTCCTCCTACCCGTGTGCGGAGGGAGGGAAAATCTATGGCTCAAGTGCGCGTCAGAAAAAACGAGTCCATTGACGATGCTTTGCGCCGATTCAGACGCTCCTGCTCCAAAGCTGGAGTGATCTCTGAGGTGCGCAAACGGGAGTTTTACGTGAAGCCCAGTGTAAAACGGAAAAAGAAATCTGAAGCGGCCCGCAAACGGAAATTCTAGGGGGGTTGCCGCATGTCTCTTTTGCAGCAATTGGACCAAGATATGAAAGAGGCGCTTAAAAACAAAGAAAAGACGAGACTTGCTGTGATTCGCATGTTAAAAGCCGCCCTAAAAAATGAAGAAATTAAGTTGAACAAAGCGCTTTCTGAAGATGATATTTTGACGGTGCTTTCCAGGGAAATGAAACAGCGGAAAGAGGCCCTGGAAGAATTTATTAAAGCCGGACGAGATGATTTGATAGAAAAGCAAAAAGAGGAGCTGGCGGTGATCGAGGCCTATTTGCCGGAGCAGCTTTCTGAAGACGAACTGCGCCAGCTGATCACCCAAACCATTACAGAAGTGGGCGCAACTTCTAAGGCTGACATGGGCAAAGTGATGGGGGCAGTGATGCCCAAAGTAAAAGGCAGGGCGGATGGCGCCTTGGTTAACCGCATCGTCCAAGAGTATCTCTCTTAATAATCATTTGATGGTAAGTTGGAATCTCAATACCTGCGCTACTGGCGCCAGGTATTTTTTTATTTGCATCTACGCTGATAATTTTCGGTTATAATTGTTACAAAGCGTTAAATTATGGAAAGCGGGAGAAGAACGATGGCAAAATCGCCCTGTAAGTTGTCGGCTCAAAAGCCAAAATATTTAAAACGAAAAGTGTTGCTGTTCTGGCTATTACTCTTGCTGTTCCAACCTTTAATGTCCATTTCAGCCGAAGAAAAGGGCCTGGTGTATGTGGTTAAGGTGCATGATGTGATCGAAAAAGGGTTGTATAGCTACATGCAGCGGGCCTTTGCTGAAGCGGAAGAAGCTGGTGCCGATCATATTATTCTCGATATCCATACGCCGGGAGGAGCGGTCAATGCGGCCAGCGATATTGGCAATTTAATTCAGCGCTCTTCCATTCCGGTCACGGCTTACGTCAATACGGAAGCCACCTCCGCTGGGGCATTTCTGGCCCTCAATGCTGACACCATTGTGATGGCCCCATCTGGAACCATGGGTTCAGCCCAGGTGGTTGATCTGGAGGGCAAAGCGGCTGATGAAAAAGCTCAATCCTATTGGCGATCCCGCATGAGATCAGCCGCAGAAGATGCGGGCCGGGATCCCATTTACGCGGAAGCGATGGTTGATCCCACTATTGAGATAGAGGGACTCTCCCCTAAAGATAAGCTGCTCAATTTTACCGCTTCCCAAGCTTTGCAATATGGGTATGCGGAAGCAATGGCTAAGGATATGCAAGAAGTGCTGCAGTTCTTACAAGTGCCAGAGGCTAAAGTGGTTGTTGTTGAACTTTCTTGGGCAGAGCATGTGGCCCGCTTCATCACCCATCCCATTGTAGCCTCCATTCTCCTTACATTAGGCAGTTTAGGGCTGGTATTGGAACTGTATACACCCGGTTTTGGCATTCCGGGCATATTAGGCTTAAGCGGACTAATCCTTTATTTCTTCGGCCATATGATTGCTGGTTTAGCCGGTTGGGAAGCGCTGCTTCTCTTTTTGGCTGGAGTGATCTTACTGGTTATTGAATTATTTATTCCTGGATTTGGTATTTTTGGTATACTAGGCATAGTTGGTGTCTTAAGCAGCATGGTTTTGGCCAGCGGTGAAGTTTGGCTGGGGATCAAATACGTCGGTGTTGCTTTGCTGATTGGTTTAGTTGCTTTGATCATCTTAAGCCGCTTTCTTTCTGTCAGGGGCATCTGGTCCCGCTTGGTTTTAGAAGAGGGTTTAAGCACAGAGGAAACCCAAACCTTGTATGAAAGGCGTTCCGCTTTGGTGGGCAAGAAGGGAATCGCCTTAACGCCCCTCCGTTTGGCCGGTACAGTTCGAATTGATGGGAAGAGATACGATGTGGTGAGCGACGGCCAATGGATTGAGAAAGGAAGCACAGTAGAGGTGATCCAAGTGGATGGACCGCGCATAGTGGTCCGCCAAGTGGATGACCATAATTTATAAAGGAGGTTGGCAGATGCCTACAGATGTCATATTCATGTTGCTGATTATCGCTTTGGTGATTATTGCCCTGTCAGTCTTTTTCACCTTTGTACCGGTGATGCTCTGGATTTCCGCCCTGGCGGCTGGCGTGCGGGTTTCCATCATCACGCTGGTGGGCATGCGCTTGCGCCGCGTCATCCCAGCCCGGGTGATCAATCCTTTGGTAAAGGCTCGCAAAGCCGGTCTTAATGTCACCATTAATCAGCTGGAAAGTCACTATTTGGCAGGCGGAAATGTGGACCGGGTGGTTAACGCTTTGATCGCCGCTCAACGGGCCAATATCGATCTTAGTTTTGAACGCTGCGCGGCCATTGACTTGGCTGGTCGTGACGTCTTAGAGGCAGTTCAAATGAGCGTTAATCCCAAAGTAATTGAAACTCCCTTTATTTCAGGGGTGGCCATTGATGGGATTGAGGTGAAGGCCAAAGCCCGGATCACCGTGCGAGCCAACATCGACCGCTTGGTGGGGGGCGCTGGTGAGGATACTGTCATTGCCCGGGTGGGCGAAGGCATTGTTTCCACCATTGGCTCGTCTGAAACACACAAAGAGGTATTGGAAAATCCTGATAAAATTTCCACCACCGTTTTGGAAAAAGGATTGGATGCTGGAACAGCTTTTGAAATTCTTTCCATTGATATTGCCGATGTGGATATTGGTAAAAACATTGGAGCCGTCCTGCAAATGGACCAGGCGGAAGCCGATAAAAATATTGCCCAGGCTAAAGCGGAAGAACGGCGGGCGATGGCGGTGGCCAAAGAGCAGGAGATGCGTGCTCGCGTCGAGGAGATGAGGGCCAAGGTAATCGAGGCAGAGGCAGAAGTTCCCTTGGCGATGGCGGAAGCTTTGCGCACGGGCAAGCTGGGTGTGATCGACTATTATAACTTGCAAAATATTATGGCTGATACTCAAATGCGCCAGTCCATTGGTCAGGCCACTCAACCCGCACCCGAACAAAAAGGTAAAGATGGGAAAGGGAAGCAGTCCTAATTGGAGGCGTGACCGATGGATCTATTAGAGATTTTATTTGGCAACTTCGCCTTTATTTTTGTTCTGCTCTGGATTTTGGGCTCCATCTTTGGCCAGGGCAAAAAGAACGGGCGAACCCAACAGCGGCCCAAAAGACCCCAACCTGTTGAAGCGCGGCCCACACCACCGGCTACTATTGATCCACAACCGATGGAGACAGAACCTGTCCCCCTTGATCCGATCAAAACTGAACCTGACCCTCTTCAAAAGGAGCCTCCTTTTGATGAAAAAGAGCTCCAGCCGGAGCTGCTCAGTAAACCCCTGGAGCAGATTAAACCCCTTCAGGATGAGATGCCCAGCGAAAGGGGTTTAACAAGGCATATAAAGGAGGTTGAACCGATCCCCCTCCCCCTTTATGCTAAACAAACAAAACAGGATCGGCTTCCTCCCTTAGGTCAATTTCGTTCTCAAGTTGTTCAAGGGGTGATCTGGTCTGAAATTTTGGGGCTGCCCCGAAGCAAGCAACCACTGGCCAGAACTCGCATGTTTAATCAACGCAACCGTTAAACACAAAAAGGAGATTAAGGATATCTTATAGAGTCTGCTCTATAAGATATCCTTTTTATTTGCCCAATCTTATTTTTCAGTCATACTCCCTTTCTTGCTTAGCATACCATCAAATATAGGGAGGAGAAGCGGATGAGGAAGCTTCAGCAAAAACTGAAGCGTTGGGCAGTGGGCGTAATGGATCTGCCTCCAGATCTCATTTTGGATATGCCCCGCATCACCATGATCGGCCCATTACAAATGTACGTGGAAAACCATCGAGGAGTGCTCGTCTTTAGCGATCAGGAAGTGCGCATTCTGCTAAGCAATCAGGGACAGCTTCTGGTCCGGGGCAGCCAATTTATACTTCGTAAAATACTGCCTGAAGAAGTATTGTTGGAAGGACGTATCCGCGAGGTTAAATATATTGAACCGGAAAAAATAGATGGGGGATAGGGGGAGCAAAATTGGTGGATCATCAAGCCTTGGTCTACTGGTTAAGGGGTTATGTGCTGATAAAGATTAAGGGAAAATACATCGAACGTCTTCTTAATCGGATGATGATCGAGCGCTTCGATCTGTGGAATGTGGTGCCTCTATCAGATCGCGAGGTAGAAGTTTGCCTGACGACAACCGACTTTTTTAAGCTTCGGCCGCTTTTAAAAGAGACAAGCTGTCAGATGCAGATCATCAAAAAAATAGGTCTTCCCTTTACCCTTAGACAGCTGGGTCAAAACAAAGGATATTATGCAGGCGCCCTCATATTTGTCATCTTACTTTATCTTGGGTCCAATTTTATCTGGACCGTGGAGATTGAAGGATTGTCAAGCCCGGAGCAAAAAAAGGAGGTTCAGGAACTGCTCGCTGATCTGGGGATTGCCCCTTTTAAGTTGAAACAAAAAGCGGCCCCTCCTGATGAAGTGAAGCGAGCCGTGTTAGGACAGTTTGAAGAAGCAACATGGGCCGGCTTTGAATATGAGGGCACCACAGCCCGTCTCAAAGTGGTCTTAAAATCGTTACCTGAACAACCTGAAGCCGTTCCCTTCGGCAACCTGGTGGCAGCAAAAAAGGCCGTGGTGCGGGATTTGTTAGTGGAATCAGGAACGCCACTGGTTAAGCCCCATCAGTTGGTTCGACCAGGAGAGGTACTGGTTCTTGGGGAAATAGGCTCGGGAGAAACGAGCAAACAGGTCCCAGCTAAAGGAAAGGTTTGGGGAGAAGTGTGGTATATGGGTCAAATCAGTATCCCTATGGAACAAAAGCGGACCGTTTTAACCGGGGAAGTGATGGACAATTACTACCTGCGTCTAGGCCCGTTTCAATTTAAAATTTGGGGGTTTGGCCAGGAGCCTTTTGCTTCATTCTCCCGTTTTACTGAAGAGCATCCATTGTCCGTTTGGTCGTACAAGCTACCTATCGCCATTGTGAAGGAGAAAATAATGGAATCTTACCAGGTGACTGAAAGATTGGACAAAAAGGAAGCGGAAGCATTGGGCCTTCGTCTGGCCCGAGAAAAAATGAGGGCCCAGTTAGATGATGAGGCGGAAATTGTGGACGAAAACATTTTGAAAAAAGAGTATGATAGTGGTAAAGTTTATATAAAGATACACTATAGCGTGATTGAGGAGATTTCCAAGCGAAATTAAGATTTAAGGGAGAAAGATGCCTGTTGCCAAACCAAATGGACCACCTTGCTTTACCTGAAATGACATCCATGGAAGAACAAGTGATATTTGGTCCCCAGGATCGCTATATCGCCAGCATTGAAGAGGCTTTTTCAATTCAGGTCTTGGCTCGAAACGGACAGATCACGCTGAAGGGTAAGCCGGAAGATATTAAGCTGGCGGCCGATCTGGTCCGTTCGTTGCGCAAACTGATTCATCAAGGTATCGTCTTATCGGATAGGGATATTTTATATGCCATCCAAATGGCTAAAAAAGGTTTAATTGACGAACTGGGTGAGCTGTACAAGCAGGAAATCACCAAAACGTATAAAGGTAAGCCGATCCGAGTGAAAACATTGGGGCAGCGCCATTACGTGACGGCCATTAATAAGCATGATATTGTCTTTGGCATTGGGCCGGCTGGGACGGGCAAAACGTATCTAGCTGTCGTTTTAGCCACCCATTACCTAAAAAAAGGGTTGGTAAAGCGTATCGTGCTTACCCGCCCCGCGGTGGAAGCTGGAGAAAGTCTTGGCTTTTTACCAGGGGATTTGCAGGAGAAGGTTGATCCCTACTTGCGGCCACTGTACGACGCCTTACACGATGTATTGGGTGTAGAACAAGTGGTGAAATATATGGAGAGAGGAACCATTGAAATTGCTCCCCTGGCCTATATGCGTGGCCGAACATTGGACGATTCGTTTGTCATATTGGACGAAGCCCAAAATACTACACCGGAGCAAATGAAAATGTTTTTAACTCGGTTGGGGTTTGGTTCAAAAATGGTGATTACAGGGGACTGGACCCAAATTGATTTGCCAAAAGGGAAGCGGTCAGGGCTGATTGAGGCAGAACAGCTGTTAAATCATGTGAAAGGAATTGCCTTTATCCACCTTGATCAATCGGATGTGGTGCGCCATCCCCTGGTTCAGCGGATTATTGAAGCTTATGACAGCCTGAAGGAGCACTGATCATAAGCTTTCTTTTTATTAGGGAGCGGTAGTGATGCGAAAACGCTTCAACGATGAAAATAACCATGTTCGACGTCGGCGGTTTTTCATTTTTGTGAAAGAGCATCCCTTTAGCCGATTGATCATGTATTTCCTTTTGGGGATCAGCCTGTTTGGACTGATGCTGGGCAATGTGCTCCCTGATTTTGTCCATGTGGAGGTGGGCGCTCGGGTAGAGCAGGAGATTGTCTCTCCTGTGACAGTGCTTGATGAAGAAGCCACTCAGCGCGCTCAAGAGCAGGCCGCGAGAGCCGTCAATCCTGTCTATGTATTAGATGACACCATCACCGATAAGCAAGTGAAGCAGTTGCAGCAAACCTTTGCCATGATGAAAGAGATTGTGGCCAGCGATCTTTCCGCCACCGAGAAAAAGAGGCAGCTGGAGGAACACTTGCCTCTTAAGTTAAAAGAGGAAACGCTGCAGCATTTGCTTAATCTATCTGTTGAGGAACTTGATACGGTTAACCAATTTACCCGCAGCATCGTGTATGAGATTATGTATGACGGGGTTCGTCGGGATCAATTGGCTGATGCCCTTCAGAAAGTGGATAACTCCCTTATTTTGTCCAGTTTAGACAGTTCTTCCCGCAGATTGGCTCAGGATCTGGCCAAAGCGAGCATTGTGCCCAATTTTGTGATTGATCCGGAAGAAACAGAGCGTCTTAAGAAAGAGGCTCAAGATGCGGTTAAGCCCATATATATCCGGGAAGGGGAAGTGATCATATCAGCAGGGGATGTGGTGACCCACGAGCATTATCGCAAGTTGGCCTTAGCCGGATTGTTAAGTGAATCGGCCAACCTCTATCCCCTGTTTGGCTTGGGTTTGTTTACGCTCTTGGTGCTATTGCTGATCTATTTTTATATCCACTATAGCGGGCTTGCCATCCGTTCGGATAATAAGCAACTGCTAATGTTTATGCTCGTCTTTTTGTTAAATGTGTTTTTCCTAAAAGTGGTCAACATTGGGCAGTCCCTTGATTATCACGGGATCGGTTATGTGGCTCCAGTCGCTTTTGCCACCATGACCATCACCATGCTTTTGCATCAGCGGTTGGCTATATTTAGCAGCTTTTTGTTTGGTATCATTGCGGCCATTATTCTAAATGGAGAAACAACCCGGACACTGGACATGACCTATGGTCTTACCATGATGTTTAGCAGTTTAAGCGGAGCCTTTTTCCTGGGAAATGCTACCCGCAAAACCCGATTTTTACAAGCGGGTTTTGTTGTCTCCCTTGTCACCGTTGTGTCCATGTTGAGCATGGTGATGATGACCCAAGCGTCCATTGGTTGGCTGATGCTGGCCCAATATGCCGGCTATGCTTTTTTAAGCGGCGTTTTAGCTTCCATCTTAACCATGGGTATCTTACCCTTTTTGGAAGCTGCCTTTGGCATCTTGTCCCCTATGAAACTGATCGAATTATCCAACCCCAATCAGCCCTTGTTGCGCAAAATATTATTGGAAGCGCCAGGGACTTATCACCACAGTGTGATGGTGGCCAATCTGGCTGAAGCGGCGGCGGAAGCGGTGGGGGCTAACGGTTTACTGGCTCGGGTGGGGGCTTATTATCATGACGTGGGCAAAACGAAACGTCCCCATTTTTTCATTGAAAATCAGCTTAATATGGAAAATCCTCATGATAAGATAGCTCCCCAACTGAGCGTCACCATAATCACCGCCCATGCTAAAGATGGAGCTCATATGTTAAAACAACATCATTTTCCTCAAGCGATTTGCGATATTGCCGAACAACATCATGGGACCACGCTGCTCAAATACTTTTATGCCAAGGCTAAAGAGCAGGCAGTGGGGGAGATTAATGAAAGAGATTTTCGATATGCTGGCCCTAAAGCTCAGTTTAAGGAGGCGGCCATCGTCGGCATTGCCGATAGTGTGGAAGCCGCTGTCCGCTCCTTGTCTAAACCGTCTCCGGAACGAATCGAAAATGTGGTTCGTCAAATCATTAAGGATCGCTTGGATGATGGCCAGTTTGACGAATGTGACCTCACCTTAAAAGAGCTGGATACCATCGCCAAAGTGATATGTGAAACCTTAAAAGGGATGTTTCATGCCCGGATTGAATATCCGGAAGAGATGGATACAGGATCGAAAAAAGCAAATGCAAAGCTTAAGGATGACGCTTTTCATTGGCGCTACAAAAAGGTGGAAGGGTAAAATATGATAGAGGTTCAAATTTTGGATGATCACCAGCTTTTGGAAGCTACTGATAAACAGCTTCTTCAGCAGTTGGTCCAGACGGCGGCCCGAAAGCTTAAACTGAACCAAGGTGAAGTTTCTATTGTCTTGGTTAACAATGAAGAGATACAGGCATTAAACAGGCGCTTCCGTTCTAAAGATCAGCCCACCGACGTCTTATCATTTCCAATGGAGGATGATCTTCATCATCAGGCTGATGAGTGGCTGATGCTGGGGGATGTGGTCATTTCAGTACCCAAAGCGAAGGAGCAGGCGCACATTTATGGCCATTCTTTTCAACGGGAATTAGGCTTTCTCTTGGTCCATGGCTTACTTCATCTCGTGGGCTATACCCATGATGACCAAGAGGATGCCCAAGAGATGTTTCAGCTGCAGGAGGAGATTTTAAGGGAACATCAACTATTTAGGTGAGAACATTATTTAGGTGAGAATATGGCGCGCATAAAAGAAAACAAACGGGTGCTTAACAGCTTTAAACTGGCATGGGAAGGGCTCAGTTATGTGCTTTCTAGTCAAATCAACATGAAGATTCATTTTTTCGTCGCCTTTTTTGCCCTGATCTTGGCCATGTGGGTCGACCTGCCCTTTTCTCAGTTTGTATGGGTCCTGTTTTCTATTTTTTTTGTGTTGTGTATGGAAACCATAAATACAGCGGTTGAGCGTACTGTCGATTTAATTACCAGCGATTATCATCCCCTGGCTAAACTGGCCAAAGATATATCAGCTGGCATGGTTTTATTAGCCTCCTTATTTGCCATGTTAGTGGGCCTGTTGGTGTTTACGGAACCTGTGCTCAGCCAATTTGGTTTGCAGCTTCCTTTCTCTGTCCATTACATGGCTGCGGCGATTACCATCCTATTTCTGTGGATAATTATTATTGGAGGCATCAGAAGGAGAGGGAACCACCATGGACCCAAATATGATCATTAAAGCAGCACAACAAGCCCGGCTCAAAGCTTATGCTCCCTACTCCCAATTTCTGGTGGGCGCCGCAGTGCTTTCTGCCTCCGGGAAAATCGTGACGGGATGCAATATTGAAAATGCTTCCTATGGATTGTCCATGTGTGCAGAGCGGACAGCCATCTTTAAAGCGATTTCCGAGGGAAAATCCAACCTGGATCGCCGTTTTACGGCTGTGGCCATCGTGGCTGACCAAGCCGATCCCACCTTTCCTTGTGGAGCGTGCCGGCAGGTGTTGGCCGAGTTTTGCACTGCGGAGACCCGTTTTTTTCTAGCTGATATTAAAGGGGATTACGTGGAATACACTTTAGGAGAGCTGTTTCCTCATCCTTTTGGCTTGGCCAAATAAACTGATAGAAGGTGGTGAAAGAATGGAAGAAGGATTTCGCTCGGGATTTGTGGCCTTGATTGGTCGTCCCAACGTGGGGAAATCGACCCTTTTGAATCTGCTTGTGGGCCAAAAGGTGGCCATCATGTCTGATAAGCCCCAAACCACTCGTAATACCATTAGGGGGATTTATACCAGGGAGAACTGTCAACTGATCTTTATTGATACGCCTGGTATCCATAAGCCGCGAACCAAGTTGGGCGATTATATGGTGGAAGTGGCCCAAAATACCCTAAGTGAAGTGGATCTGATCCTACTTTTAGTGGATGCCAAAGAGGGGCTCGGGCCTGGAGACCGGTGGATCATTGAGCAGCTGAAGCCGGTGAAAACACCGGTGTTTTTGGTGATCAATAAGATCGATTTGGTTCACCCCAATGATCTCCTGCCCTTGATTGATCAGTACAGGAAGTTGTACGATTATGCCGAGATTGTTCCCATCTCCGCATTAAAGGGGAATAATGCCCAGACGTTGATTAACTTGCTCGTTAAATATATGCCAGAAGGGCCCCAGTACTATCCCAGCGACCAGGTGACCGATTATCCTGAACGGTTTATTATTGCTGAAATCATTAGAGAGAAGATTTTACATTTAACCCGGGAAGAGATTCCCCATTCTATTGCGGTAGACATTGAGTCCATCATGCCGAGAGAAGAGGAGGAGGGACTCTTTGTTTCCGCTGTGATTTATACTGAGCGGGAGTCCCAGAAAAAAATTGTGATTGGCAAGGGCGGGGCAATGTTGAAAAAGGTGGGGATCATGGCTAGAAAAGAACTGGAAGCCCTGCTTGGAACCCGCCTGTATCTGGACCTTTGGGTTAAAGTGAAAAAGGACTGGCGCAACAGAGTTGAGCAGCTTCATTTATTTGGATACAACCAGTAAAACAGTTGACAATCATTTCATGGCATAGCCTATCGACAATGAGATAAGCTAAGACCACAGGGAAACAAGTCTTTAAGCCCATGACCTGTTTGGGAGGGAAGAGCGCATGCAGCAATACTGCTGGAACGTTTTTGCCAAAACGGGAAGTATTGAAGCTTATCTCTTGTTGAAGGAGTATGAAGCTACCGTAGGCTATGACCGGAATCAGGAGCAGGTGGCCGAAGGTGTTGCACAAAACGGAAGCGATTGTGATCAAGTCCATCGATTACGGTGAAGCCCATAAGATTGTCACCCTTTATACCAAAGATTATGGCAAGCTGTCTGTAATGGCTAGGGGGGCAAAGAGGCCAAAAAGCCGCCTCTCTGCCGTTACCCAATTATTTACATACGGTCTGTTTCTTTTTTTTAGACAAGCCAAGAAAAGTGTGGGAACGTTAACTCAAGGTGAACGTCTCCAATCTTTTAATCAGGTGCGCCAGGATTTGATCAAGATGGCTTACGCCGCTTATTTTGCCGAACTTTTGGATAAACTGACGGATGATGATGAAAAAGACCCTTATCTTTTCCAACTGCTGCTGGTCGCCTTCACTCAATTGGACGAAGGGCAAGACCCCGAGCTTTTAGCGCGGTTGTTTGAATTAAAAATGCTTATCATCGGAGGCTATAAGCCGGTAGTGGACCGATGTGTCATTTGCGCCCAAACGGAAGGGCCCTTTCTGTTTAGTATTACAGAAGGGGGTTTTTTGTGCCAGCGCTGTCATGGACATGATCCCCAGGCCCTTCAGGTGGGGCTGAACACCTTGAAGGTGATCCGCTTTTTGTATCGGTTACATCCCAACCGCTTAGGCCATGTTGAGCTGAAGCCCTCCACCCGGGAAGAACTTAAAAAAGTGTTATGGTTGTTTATGGATGAACATACACCGCTCCGTCTTAAATCACGTTCCTTTTTGGAACAGATGAGCCACGGTTGGAACGATTGACATCCATTCTGTTAATCAGTATGATATTAAGCAGTACATAGAATAATCATTTTATATGGAAACCTGTGATGACGGAAGTGGCGCTCCTGAGCATGGTGTTTTAAAGGGGATGAACGTTTGTTCATCAAATAGGGTGGAACCGCGGGAAAACTCTCGTCCCTAGTCGTTCAATGACAGGAGAGGGTTTTTTTGTTTTCTTAAAGGCTTTTATTCGTGGAGGTGCGTAAACGTGTTTGTTCAGGATATGATCCTGGCTTTACAGCGATTTTGGGGCCAGCACAATTGTATGATTGGACAACCCTACGATGTGGAAAAAGGGGCTGGCACCATGAACCCCCTTACCTTTTTACGGTGCATTGGACCGGAACCTTGGAATGTGGCTTACGTGGAGCCTTCAAGGCGCCCCGTCGATGGACGCTACGGTGAAAACCCTAACCGTCTGTACCAGCATCACCAGTTTCAGGTGATTATGAAGCCATCACCGGAAGGCATACAAGAGATTTATCTTGAAAGTTTGAAAACATTAGGCATTGATCCGAACCAACATGATATTCGCTTTGTGGAGGACAATTGGGAAGCCCCCACGTTAGCCGCTTCAGGATTAGGGTGGGAAGTGTGGCTGGATGGGATGGAAATCACCCAGTTTACTTATTTTCAACAAATTGGCGGGTTGGAAGCCAAACCCGTTTCGGTGGAAATCACTTACGGTTTGGAACGGTTAGCCTCCTATTTGCAGGAAAAGGACAATGTGTTTGATCTCCATTGGACGAAAGATTTAACCTACCGCGATATTTTCCTCCAAGCGGAGTATGAACACTCCAAATACACCTTCGAGCATTCCGATAGCCAGATGTTGTTCCAGTTGTTTAATATGTATGAACAGGAGGCTAAACAAGCATTAGCGGCTCAGCTGGTTTATCCGGCTTATGACTATGTGTTAAAGTGTTCCCATACCTTTAATCTCCTTGAGGCTAGAGGGGCCATTAGTGTGACGGAACGAACGGCATACATTGGACGGGTGAGACAACTGGCCCGGGCCTGTGCTGAAAGCTATTACGCGGAACGGAAGCGGCTGGGCTTTCCGCTTTTAGGTGAAAAACAGGAGGAGATTAAACCATGAGGGCGAGAGATTTGCTGTTAGAGATTGGTGTGGAAGAGATGCCGGCCCGGTTTGTGGAAGATGCACGAATTCAGCTGGCCGAACGATTGTCTGATTGGCTTAAGGAAAATCGGATTGGGCATGGCGACGTTAATGCTTATGCCACGCCGCGTCGTCTAGCTGTTTTGGTCGAACGGGTGGCGGAAGCCCAGGATGATTTAGTGGAGCTGGCCCGGGGACCAGCCAAAAAAATTGCCCAAGATGAATCGGGGCAGTGGACCAAGGCGGCTTTAGGATTTGCTCGGTCGCATCAAGTGGATGTGGATCAACTTTTTATTGATCAGTACAAAGGAACGGAATATGTTTTTGTCCGTAAAGAGATAAAAGGACAATCAACTGCCACCCTTTTACCTGGCCTAAAAACCATTATTGAACAGATGACGTTTCCCAAACAGATGCGCTGGGGAAATCATAATTTCAGTTTTATCCGGCCCATCCGCTGGCTGGTGGCCCTTTATGGTGAGGAGGTCATCCCCTTTGAAATTGCCGGCATCAAAACGGGGAATACAAGTCGGGGACACCGTTTTAAAAGTGGGGCGTTCACCTTGGATCAGCCTTCGGAATATCTATCTAAGCTGGTTCAGCACGATGTGATTGCCCAGCCTGAGGAGCGCCGCAGATTGATTGAAAATCAGCTGAAAGAGCTGGAAGAGAAGCAAAACTGGCAGATCCCGGTAGATGGCGGGCTGTTGGATGAAGTGGTTAATCTGGTGGAATACCCTGTGGCCATTTGGGGGCAGTTTGATTCACGCTTTTTGGACTTGCCGGAAGATGTCCTGATTACTTCCATGAGGGAGCATCAGCGCTATTTTCCTGTCAAAGATAAAAACGGAAAGCTTTTGCCTTACTTTGTGACCATCACCAATGGAAACGAGGATCCGGATGGCATTGTGACCAAAGGGAACGAAAAAGTGCTGCGCGCTCGACTCGCTGACGCCCGCTTCTTCTTTGAGGAGGATCAGAAATTAAACATAGACACGGCCGTCTCCCAGTTGGAGAAAGTGGTCTACCACAAAGATCTCGGTACACTGGCTGACAAGATGCGTCGAGTCCATAAGCTCGCCCAGGGCTTGGCCGACATGGTGGATCTAGAGCAAGAGTTACGGGAAAAATTGAACCGGGCCGCTCAAATATACAAATTTGATCTTGTCACCCAGATGGTGAATGAGTTCCCGGAACTGGAGGGGAGAATGGGTGAGGTTTACGCCCGCCTGGCCGGAGAAGATGAGGCGGTGGCCAGGGCCATCTATGAACATTATCTGCCCAAGTTTAGCGGCGATCGGGTGCCCCAGAGTGCCATCGGAGCCATATTGGCAGTGGCTGACAAGCTGGACGCGCTGGCCGGCTTTTTTGGTCTGGGAATGATCCCCAGCGGCTCTCAGGATCCATATGCCCTCAGAAGGCAGGCTACAGGGTTGGTTGCCATTGTGGTGGAAAACCGTTGGGTGCTTGAAATGGATCACCTGGTGGAGTTGGCTCTCACCATTTTGGATGAGGAGCAAGTTTTGTCGCGGGAGAAGCAGGAAGTTAAAGGGGATCTGTTAAATTTTATATATCAAAGGCTAAAATACCGTTTAGAGCAGGAAGGATTGCGGTATGACGTTATTGAGGCGGCATTAGGTTCTAGTGATCACGACTTGTTGGCCAAGGTAGAACGGGGAATGGTGCTCAATGAGAAAGTTCAGGAGACACAATTTAAAAACAATGTGGAATCCTTAACCCGAGTGGTCAATATTGCCCGCAAGCTGGACCGGCCACTGGCTCCTGTTAATGAAGGATTATTTAAACAGACGGAAGAGAAAGAGCTGTACAGTCACTATCAAGCCATCCATGAGACCATCACCGTTGGCCTTAAAAATAGACAGTGGCTTCAAGTGCTCGACGCCTTGTTCACCTTAAAAGAACCTATTGATCAGTTCTTCGATGCAGTGATGGTGATGGTTGATGACGAAGCAGTGCGCTATAACCGCCTTAATTTATTAAGTCAAATTACGCAAGACATTAATCGGTTTGCCGACTTTGGTCAACTCATTTTCCAAAGAGCGTAAATAGGGACCAGCCTGATCGTATAAAATGATGTAATAGAAAAGGGAATCAGTGAGGCTGTAGAAGAGCTGGTCACAAAGGTGGTGAGCAGTCATCCAATTAACAGATCGCCAGGAGAAGATCATACAGATTGTGAAAGATGAGGGGCCAATTACAGGTGAGAGTATTGCTGAAAAATTAAATGTCACCCGGGCCACATTGCGTCCAGATCTAGCCATTTTAACCATGGCGGGTATACTGGATGCGAGGCCCAGGGTGGGCTACTTTTACTCTGGAAAAAACACGATGCAAGTGATTGGGCAGCGGATTAAAAACAAGAAGGTAAAGGATTATAAGTCGTTGCCCATTGTGGTGAAAGAGAGCTCTTCGGTATACGATGCCATCACAACCATGTTTTTGGAAGATGTGGGCACCCTCTTTGTAGTCAATGAACAGAATGAGTTGGCCGGGGTGGTGTCCCGTAAAGATTTATTAAGATCGGCAATGGGCAACCGCAATTTAGAGGATATTCCGGTCAGTGTGATTATGACGCGCATGCCCAATCTGGTTTTAACTTATCCTGATGAATCGTTACACGATGCTGCCCAAAAATTGATCCGCTTTCAAATTGATGCGCTTCCGGTTGTTGTACCCAAGGGAGGGGAGAACACAGAAAACGAAACGGCTTACGAAGTGGTGGGGAGAATAACGAAAACCACGATTACCAGAGCCTATGTTGATTTAGGCAATGAGGAACTTTAAGGAGGGTGTAATGGGTAAACTGTCGGAAAAGCCGAAAGTGTATATCGTCTCAGATTCGGTGGGGGAGACGGCTGAACTGGTCACCAAAGCGGCAGCCAGTCAATATGATCTTTCCCAAATTGAATTGCGTAGAATTCCCTATGTTGAGGATGTGGCCACCATCAATGAAGTGATCAGCATGGCCAAGGATACCAAAGGGGTGATTGTGTTTACCCTGGTTATTCCCGAACTGCGGGAACATCTGTTGACTGAAGCCAAGCTGGCGGGAATAACCGCTGTCGATATTATGGGCCCCATGATAGACGGCCTGCAAACGTTATTTGATGCACCGCCCCGCTATCGACCGGGGAAAGTGCACCATCTTGATGAAGATTACTATCGTAAAGTGGAAGCCATCGAATTTGCTGTTAAATATGATGACGGGCGGGATCCTCGGGGGTTGCTTAAAGCTGATGTGGTGATCATAGGGGTATCCCGTACGTCCAAAACGCCCCTCTGTATGTACTTAGCTCACAAGCGTATCAAAGCGGCTAACGTTCCCCTGGTACCAGAAGTCTCCCCACCAGAAGAACTTTTTAAAATAAACCCCAAAAATTGTGTTGGTCTGACCATCGTGCCGGAGAAGCTGATCCAAATTCGCACCGAGCGGTTGAAATCTCTCGGCCTGCAAGCGCAAGCCAACTATGCCAATCCCAAGCGCATTGAAGCGGAATTAGCATTTGCTAAACAGGTGATGGATCAAATTGGCTGTCCAGTGATTGATGTTTCCAATAAGGCGGTGGAGGAGACGGCCGCTCATATTTTGGAGTTGCTTCGTCGCAGCTGAATTGCACCAAAAAGAAGGAATGTTCCTGTAAAAAGCGAATAAAATGAAGGAGGAACAAAAAAAACAAAAATGTCAAGTTTTTTTTTCACCAAATTGGATAAGATAGTAAAAAGCATTTTTGTCAAGAGATCTTTTTCGACACCATTAATATTTGCATAATTTAAACATCATTCCTTGGGAGGAATTTTGGAGCTTGGTGTAGAATAGGACTTTATGACGAGAAAGGGCATCAATTGCTGCCCCTTTGTTGTGAGGCTGACAATCATGTATAGGCCTATTCCTGAAGAAACAGTCCAGCATATTCTAAATCAAGTCGACCTTGTGGAAGTGATTGGTGCCTATGTGCAGTTAAGAAAAACGGGCAGAAACTTCATGGGTCTTTGCCCCTTTCATTCAGAAAAAACCCCCTCATTTTCCGTATCCCCTGACAAGCAGCTGTATCATTGCTTTGGCTGTGGAAAAGGCGGAAACGCATTTACCTTTTTGATGGAGATGGAGGGGCTAAGCTTTACGGAAGCCGTTTATCATTTGGCTAATCAGATTGGTTTACCTATTGAAGCAGAGAACATTTCCCCTGGGGAAAAAAGAAAGCGGCAAGAAAAAGAATGGATGCTTAAAGCCCATCATCTTGTCGCCCAACTGTATCATCATGTCTTAATGGAACGCAAGGAGGGGCGGGAAGCGCTAGACTATCTTAAACAAAGGGGCTTTAATACGACCACCATTCAAACGTTTCAATTGGGCTATGCACCCAATGAATGGGATTTTGTGACACGTTTTCTGGAAAAGCGGCAATTTTCGTTGCCCTTGATGGAAAAGGCTGGACTTGTTGGAAAAAAAGAAGGCAGTAATCTTTATTTTGATCGCTTCAGAGGCAGGCTCATCTTTCCCATCTGGAATCACCGAGGGCAAGTGGTTGGATTTGGTGGCCGGCTCTTGGGAGAGGGCCATCCCAAATATTTAAACAGCCCTGAAACAATCATCTTTCGCAAAAGCAAAGAGCTCTTTAATTTTCATCGGGCTAGGCAAGCCATGCGCACCAGTCAAACGGCCATACTTCTAGAAGGCTATGCCGATGTGCTTTCCCTCTATCAAGCAGGATTTCATCAGGCAACAGCAACGCTGGGGACCGCTTTGTCAGAAGAGCAGGCCAGGATCCTTAAGCGCAATGTTTCCAAAGTGATCATTTGTTATGATGGGGATCAGGCTGGTATGCAAGCCACCTTAAAAGCAGCCGAACTGTTGGAAAAGGAATCCTGTCTAGTGAAAGTGGCCGTTTTGCCAGATGGAATGGATCCCGACGATTATATCCGTTCGCATGGAGCAGAAGCTTTTAGGGAGCAAGTGATTGAAGAAGCCCGGTCAGTCACCGCTTTTCGCTTGGAGCAGCTAAAACAAGGCAGGCGCCTGGATGATCATCAAGAATTGAGTCTTTATTTGGAAGAAGCCCTCCGAGTGATTAGTCGGCTGAACAGGGCCGTTGAGCGGGAACACTATTTGCGCCAGCTGTCGGATGAATTTTTGGTGCCTTTGGACGTACTCAAAAAAGACCTGTACCGGGTATACAGACAGCGGCAGCATAAAAAGGGAAAACCAGTTCGTGAGACCGTTCATGTTGAACGTCCGGATCAGGGAAAAACCTTGGTTCCAGCCCATATTAAAGCCGAGCGAATGCTTTTGGCTTACATGCTCCATCAGCGGGATGTGGCTGAGCGGGTTGAGCAAGTGATCGGCAACCGTTTTAACGATCCACATCATCAGCGTCTGGCCGCCCATCTCTATGCTTTTTATGCGCGGCACGATGAAGCAGACCTTACACGCTTTGTTTCAACCCTTGAAGATAACGACCTCATCGGACTTGTTGGCCACCTTGCTTCCCTTACCCTTAGTCCCGAACTTTCCGCCGATGAGTTTGAGGATTATGTTTATCAAATCATAACATATCCTTACCTTAAAGTGATAGAAAAAAAAGAAAGGGAGAAGAAATTGGCTGAGCGGCAAGGTAAAGTTGAACAGGCTGCTCAAATTGCAATGGAGATTATCGAGATGAAAAAGAGATTAAGATCGATGCCAAAAGAAGATGTTTGGTCCATTCAAAATTTAACGTGGAAGGAGGGATAAATATGGCTGAGCGTGAACATAACCAGAATGATTCGGAGTTAAGCCTCGAACAGGTTAAAGAGCAGCTTGTTGAATTGGGAAAAAAACGGGGTGTCTTAACCTATAAAGAAATTATGGAACGGCTTTCCGGTTTTGAACAAGATGCCGAACAGATTGATGAATTTTATGAGTACCTGACGGAACAAGGGATTGAAGTGATCAATGATGCTGACGATGAGCCCCTCCCTGATGATATTGATGATGAAGAGGACTACAAACTGGATGATGATCTCATTCCGCCAGGAATAAAAATAAATGACCCTGTTCGTATGTACTTAAAAGAGATTGGTCGCGTTCCGCTTTTGTCGGCGGAAGAAGAGATTGAGTTGGCCAAGCGGATTGAACAGGGGGATGAAGAGGCTAAACAGCGCCTGGCAGAAGCCAATTTGCGTTTGGTGGTCAGCATCGCCAAACGCTATGTGGGGCGAGGCATGCTCTTTCTCGATCTTATCC
This sequence comes from uncultured Bacillaceae bacterium, assembly GCA_937927935.1. GTDB lineage: Bacteria > Bacillota > Bacilli > Caldalkalibacillales > Caldalkalibacillaceae > CALFAC01. The sequence continues at coordinate 1,440 of CALFAC010000023.1, read as the reverse complement.
AGGAAGGCAATATGGGCCTCATTAAAGCGGTGGAAAAATTTAATTACCGTAAAGGCTTTAAATTTAGCACCTATGCCACTTGGTGGATTCGACAGGCCATAACCCGAGCTATAGCTGATCAGGCTCGGACGATTCGGATTCCAGTCCATATGGTGGAAACCATTAATAAATTGATTCGAGTCCAGCGTCAGCTGTTACAGGATCTGGGACGGGAGCCAACACCGGAAGAGATTGCTGAAAAGATGGACTTCACTCCGGAGAAGGTGCGGGAAATTCTAAAAATCGCTCAGGAACCTGTTTCTCTGGAGACGCCTATCGGGGAAGAAGATGACTCCCATTTGGGGGATTTTATAGAGGACCAAGATGCTCTAGCTCCTTCTGATGCAGCAGCCTATGAGCTCTTAAAAGAACAGCTGGAAGATGTGTTAGACACTCTGACAGACCGGGAAGAAAACGTATTGCGGCTCCGGTTTGGATTGGATGATGGCCGAACCCGTACACTGGAGGAAGTGGGTAAGGTGTTTGGCGTCACTCGGGAACGAATTCGCCAAATTGAAGCCAAAGCATTGCGCAAGTTGCGTCATCCCAGCCGTAGCAAGCGCCTTAAAGATTTTCTAGAATAAAAAAGATGGGAATGATACATTCCCCAACGAACATCCCTATTAAATTATAAATTAGAAATCTACAGCACACTATCGATCATATCGTTCATTTTTTGAAGATGGCTCTATGCTTCTTTGAAGGATAGAGCTTTTTTTATCTTATTCTTTCTACCTATTTTATCTCTTTTTAAAGGAGAATGCAAATTTAATATTTAAAGTATTGCACCAAAACACTCTTAAAAAAATATTCTGCCTTATTTTAATCAAGTAAATCGTGCCGGGTATGGATAGAATAAAAATCACATGGTATAATTTTCTGTGGTGTTCACCTTTTATTTGACAAGGAGGAGTTATTGCAATGAATCCGATTAAAGTATTCCTGTCCATCTTTGCTTTAGGACTCGGCTTAGCTTTAGTTCTGGCAATCATGGGACTACAGCAAGGGGATCTAGCTCAAGACGGTGGAGAAACTGAGGACACTGGGATTGCCCTTGATCTTCCAGCTTCCATGAATGGGTGTTTGGCCTGCCATGGGCAAGCATTGGAAGGCGCATCAGGTCCTTCTCTAATCAACTTGCAATTAAGCAAAGAAGAGATTATTGATGTACTGCAAAATGGGTTGAATGCGATGCCTCCTCAAACCCACCTAAGTGCTGAAGAGATGGAAGAAATCGCCGAATATTTGGTGACGTTGGAAGTGGACACTGAGGGTGGAGAGACAGAGGAGCAATAAAATAAATGTGTTTATAGATAAACAAGTGTCGAGAGAACTTCTTAGGATTAAGAGGTTCTCTTTTATAATAATAAAAGCGATCTTAATAAGGAGTTTGTTCCATGC
>CALFAC010000022.1 GCA_937927935.1 uncultured Bacillaceae bacterium | reverse complement strand
AAGCGGAGGTCCGGTTTGTCTGTGCCATAGCGGTCAATCGCTTCCTGGTAAGTGATCCTCGGGATAGGCAGCTTCACCTCGACGTTGATCAGATCTTTAAACAGGCGAGCAATCATTTCCTCCATCAGTGTTTGCAACTCTTCGGCCGATAAAAAGGAGGTCTCCAAATCAATCTGGGTAAATTCTGGCTGTCGGTCGGCTCTCAAATCTTCATCTCTAAAACAGCGCACAATTTGGTAATAGCGTTCCATACCGGCCACCATCAGCAGCTGTTTAAAAATCTGAGGTGACTGCGGCAGAGCAAAAAAGGATCCTGGCGATGTACGGCTAGGCACCAAATAATCCCGTGCCCCTTCCGGTGTACTTTTGGTGAGCATGGGGGTTTCAATCTCTATAAAGTCATGTTGGTCCAAAAACTGACGAACGGTTTTTGCAGCCTCGTGGCGCAACATCAAGATGCGCTGCATCGCTGGCCGGCGCAAATCGAGATAGCGATATTTTAAACGAATGGCCTCATCCACATCGATCCGATCTTCAAGGGCAAAGGGAGGTGTTTTAGCCGTGTTAATCACTTCCACCTTTTTGGCCAATACTTCAATCTCCCCGGTCGGTATTTTGGGATTGACCGTCTCCGGATCACGGATCACCACTTCGCCCTCAACCGCAAGCACATATTCACTGCGCACTTTATCTGCAATGGCAAAAGCTTCCTTCTCTTCAGGATGAAAAACAACTTGCACCACCCCAGAGCGGTCGCGCAAATCGATAAAAATTACTCCGCCCAAATCCCGCCGTCTGTTAACCCAACCTTTTAACTGTACGGTTTGGTTGGTCTCTTGCTTTGTTAATTTTCCGCAATAATGGGTTCGACCAATGCTCATTCTATACCCTCCCTTGTCCTTGATTGCACAATGATTTTCTGCGCTTCATCTGGGTGATACTCTTTTTGTTCTCCGGTGGCCATGGTTTTTAACATCACCACACCTCGGTCCAGCTCATCATCCCCCAGAATCACCACATATCTCGCTTGGAGGCGATCGGCAGCTTTCAACTGTCCCTTCAGGCCTCGGCCCAACACATCAAGCTCCACTTTTAGACCCGCTTGACGCCAAGCTTGAACCAGTTTAAAGCCCTGGGTTTTCGCCTCATCACCCAATGTGACCACAAAACAATCTAGCCCCTTTTCAATGGGCAGCTCAATCTTCTGGCTCTCTAAAGCCAAAAGAAGGCGCTCCATACTTAGGGCGAAACCGATGCCAGGCTTGTCCTGTCCGCCAATTTCCGCCACTAAGCCGTTATAGCGTCCTCCTCCGCAGATGGTTCCAATGGCCCCAAACCCGGAACACATAATTTCGAAAGCCGTCTGGGTGTAATAATCAAGTCCCCGGACTAAACGGGGGTTGACATGGTAGGGGATGGCCAGTGCATCCAGATACTGCCGTACCGCATCAAAGTGCTGGCGACAGGTTGAACAGAGATAATCCAGAATGGAAGGGGCCTCTTTCGTTATTTCCTGGGTGATCGTGTGTTTACTGTCTAAAACGCGAAGGGGATTGCGAGCGAGACGTTGGCGATCTTCTTCTGGAAGCTGATCTTCCCGCTCCTTTAAAAAGGCGACCAGTGCCTCCCGATGGCGGGGTCGACAATCCTCGCAACCGACACTGTTTAACTCCAAGCGCAACTGGTTTAAACCCAGTCCTTGGTAAAAGTGCCAGGCCATGCTGATCACTTCCGCATCCAGCATGGGGTCGCTGGAACCAATAGCCTCCACTCCAATCTGTGTAAACTGGCGCAGGCGGCCGGCTTGGGGGCGTTCATAGCGGAACATGGGCCCGATGTAGAACAGTTTTTGGGGCTGGTTGGCTTCAGCATAAAGTTTATTTTCCACATAGGCCCGAACCACGGGTGCTGTTCCCTCTGGCCGTAAAGTGATGCTCCGCTTGCCCTTATCCAAAAAGGTGTACATCTCTTTTTGAACAATATCGGTCGCTTCGCCCACACCTCGTTCAAACAGTTCGGTATGCTCAAAGATGGGCGTTCGGATTTCAGCATAATTATAGCGTTGACAAAGCTCGCGAGCCCACGCTTCAATGTACTGCCATTTTTCCACTTCTCCTGGCAAAACATCTATGGTCCCGCGCGGAATATGGATGGTCATGCCCTATCCTCCTTGCCAAAAAGTATACAACCATCTTTGCCTAGCGTTCCTTGCTGTCAAGCACAAATGTGACGGGGCCTTCATTGGTCAGATGAACCTGCATCATGGCGCCAAATTGACCCGTTTCAACCTGCAGGCCGTAGGATCTTAACTGCTCATTAAAGTGGTCATACAATTGACGAGCCCTATCCGGTTTAGCCGCTTGGGTAAAGCTGGGCCGCCTTCCTTTTCGACAATCACCGTAAAGGGTAAATTGGGAAATGGAAAGGATACTGCCGCCCACCTCCAACACCGAGCGGTTCATTTTTCCTTCTTCATCTTCAAAAATGCGCAGGTGGGCAACTTTTTCAGCCAGATAACGGACATCATCCTCTGTATCTTCATGGCCTACACCGACCAAAATCACCAACCCGAAGGGAATCTGCCCCACTATTTTGTTGTCCACTGTCACACTAGCCGCTTTGCTGCGTTGTATTACCAGCCTCATTGAAATCCCCTATCCTTGGAATGATCAATCACCTTATGCCTTATTATTGGATAATCCGCTGGACGGAGTAGACATCTTTAATCTGTTTAACCCGTTCCACCACTTGGTGCAGATGGTCTACGTTGGCGATGGCCAGCGTCATCACAATGGAAGCCATCTTATGTCGATCCGTCCGTCCATGAACCGCGACGATATTTGTTCGAGAATCGCTGATCACTTGAAAGACCTCATTGAGTAAGCCACGCCGGTCCAAAGCCGAAATCTCGATCTCCACATTATAATTTCTATCCGGCTCTCCTTCCCATTCCACCGGCAACAAGCGTTCCGTAGACTCTAACTGCTGAATGTTGGGGCAATCTTTCCGATGGACTGATACCCCTCGGCCTCGGGTAATAAAGCCGATGATTTCATCCCCAGGGACAGGATTGCAACATCTTGACAGCCGGATAAGGAGATTATCTATTCCTTTAACCCTAATCCCATGGGCAAAGCGTTGTTTCTTAGGCTCCTTGGAGGATTCGGCCAACTCTGGCAGTTTGTCTAACTCTTGTTCTCGGCGCAGCTTATCCGTAAGGCGGGTAGCGATTTGAGCAGCCGTAATGCCCCCATACCCTACCGCTGCAAACATATCCTCCTCGCCTTTAAAGTTAAACTTTTTAGCCACCAGGTTGATGTTCTCTTCCGTTAATACCTCTTTGGGATCATAACCGTGTTTAGCAATTTCATTTTCTACCAATTCCCGGCCCTTGGCAATGCTTTCTTCCCGTTTCTCTTTTTTGAAAAATTGCTTGATTTTACTTTTAGCAGTTGACGATTTGGCGATGTTAAGCCAGTCCCGGCTGGGGCCGTAACTGTGTTTAGAGGTTAAAATTTCGACGATATCTCCTGTCTTTAAGGGGTGGTCTAAGGGAACTATATTACCATTAACCTTGGCACCAACGCAACGGTTCCCCACCTCGGTATGAATGCGATAGGCAAAATCGAGGGGGACGGAACCAGCAGGAAGCTCGATCACATCCCCCTTTGGAGTAAAGACAAAGACCACGTCCGAAAACAGATCCATCTTTAATGATTCCATAAATTCCCGCGGGTCTTGGGCATCCTGCTGGCTTTCTAGCACTTCCTTAAACCAGGCTAAGCGCTTATCAAGGGCAGAAGGTGTATAATCTTTGAGATTTTTTCCCTCTTTATAGGCCCAGTGAGCCGCAATCCCGTATTCCGCCGTCCGGTGCATCTCAAAGGTACGAATCTGCACTTCCAAGGGCTGGCCTGAATCGCTCATCACCGTGGTGTGTAAAGACTGGTACATGTTGGGTTTGGGCATGGCGATATAATCTTTAAACCGTCCCGGTAGCGGTGTCCAACAAGTGTGAATAATACCTAAAACAGCATAACAGTCCCGAACGGTCTGAACAATAATGCGGATGGCCAACAAATCATAGATCTCATTAAAAGCCTTTTTCTTTTCATGCATTTTGCGATAGATGCTGTATATATGCTTGGGACGTCCATAAATTTCAGCTTGAATACCAAATTCTTCAATTTTTTGTTTAATCACCTTTATCATCTGGTTAATATGTTCTTCCCGTTCAGCCCGCTTTTGCTTCATTAAATGGACAATGCGATAATACTGTTGAGGATTTAAGTAACGCAGGGAGATATCTTCTAGCTCCCATTTGATGGTTTGAATCCCCAGGCGATGAGCCAACGGCGCAAAAATTTCCAACGTCTCTTCCGCTTTTTGACGCTGTTTTTCAGGAGAAACATATTTTAGGGTACGCATATTGTGCAAGCGATCAGCCAGCTTAATTAAAATGACACGTATATCTTTGGCCATGGCCACAAACATGCGCCGATGGTTCTCCGCCTGTTGTTCTTCGCGGGATTTATATTTAATTCGTTTCAGCTTGGTAACGCCGCTGACCAACTGCGCCACTTCCGGGCCAAATTCCCTTTCCAGTTCTTCTTCAGTGACGGCTGTGTCTTCCAGCACGTCATGGAGTAAAGCGGCAGCAATGGTTACGGCATCCAGTTGAAGATCAGCTAAAATAGACGCTACTTCCACAGGGTGGTGGATATACGTTTCACCCGATTTTCGGTACTGTCCCCTGTGGGCCTGATCAGCAAAATGGAATGCTTTTTTGATAAAATCTATATCATCAGCAGGTAAATACTGATTAACTTTGCGTAATAGTTTATCCATCACCATTTCTTGTTCACCTTTTAAAATGCACGAGACTCTATTTATTTTTCATCTTATTATCTCTAATATAGGGCTAAAAGTAAAGGGAAAACCGCCTAGCTGCAATGAGTTCGCTCCCGTCCAATTAGGCCTTTAGCAACAAAAAACCCCCACTTTTTCTGGTACCTCCTTCCATCCTTTTGACACAGGATGGAGAGGAAGGATACAGGAGCAGGGGAAAGGATAAAGCCATACACAGCTTTTTCATTTCAGGTAGCCGTATAGGCCGCTAATATTGAACCAGAGAATAGATGTCATATTTGGCCCCTAATCTTTTTCGCCCCCCCAGTTCGGTCAACTCAATCAGGAAGGCACAGCCTACCACATCTCCCCCCAATTGTTCCACCAGCTTTATCGTGGCAGCAATCGTGCCGCCTGTGGCCAACAAGTCATCAGCCACCACCACTTTTTGCCCCAGTTGAATCGCATCTTTATGTATAGCCAAGGCATCCTGGCCATATTCTAAATCATACTTTACTTGGATGGCCTCTGCAGGCAACTTGCCAGGTTTACGCACCGGAATAAAGCCTTTGCCCAGCTTGTAAGCGATGGGAGCTCCGATCACAAATCCTCGGGCTTCAGGCCCCACCACCAGGTCAGCCCCTTTCGCTTGGGCATATTCGGCCAGTTGATCAATGGCAGCTTGATAAACCTCCCCATCCTTTAAAAGGGTGGTAATATCTTTAAAGCTGATGCCCGGTTGGGGAAAATCTTCCACCACTCTGATTTTTGCCTTAAAGTCCATACACTTTTTCCTCCTCAAGCTTTTCAGCTTCCTCTGTTGGCTCAATCAGACGAGAAAAATAATCGATCAGCTCTTTAAAAGGTGAATAGATTAATGTTTGTTCCAGCTGGTATTCTTCTTGTCTTTGCCTAAATAAAGAGGAATGGGATAATGACTTTTTCTCCGGCTGGGCGACAATCTCTACCTTGCCCTGTTTCATTGTAACAAAATCTAACTCTAAAAACACATCCGTCATAAAGGTAATGGCATCCATCGTCCAACCTTTATGTTTAGCCAGCTTAGGTCCCAACTGAACAAGATCAAATGAGCCCCTTTGTTTTAAAAACGCATAATACCACTTAAAATGCTCTCGGGTAGGCCAGGTGGAAAAGAAACGATCTTGATGTTGAAAGACCAGGTAGAGGCGCTCCACCTGTTTAAGATGGCGACAAAACCGTTTCAGTTGGTGAAACGAAAGGGGAAGATCATAGAAGAGAATTTGGGCTGTCCCTAGCTCCTGATCCGGTTCTCCCTCAGGGGAGATCAGCACATGATCTCTCCCTTTATCCATAAGGGGTTCCCCTCGAAAATAACAAAAGGTGATCTCCTGGGGCAAGTCATCTAAATGTTGCTGGAGTTGTCCTTTGCCCCGCCAATCAAAATACTGCCGCTCGGTCACCCTGAGATCCGCAATATGTACCTGGGGCGTGAGATGACCATTCCACTGGTTGACAACCAAACGGCCAGCCACATCCACTTTGGAATAGGGGCTGATCTCTTGAATAGCCTCACCCCAGCCAAAGCCGATCGCCTCAGGTCCTCGTGATGGTGCCCCTTCCCTGGTCAGGAGATTGGCCTCCGTCTGGGATGAGCCTAACTGAAACAAAAATTTTAAATGGTCCCCCTGCTTCCCAATCCGGCGCATATCGGCCAATTGAGCACCTTTGACCAACAAAACGGGAGGCGGGTTACCTTCTCCGAATGGGGCTAGCCGTTCCAGTTCCTGAATGGCCTCCACCGTCAGCTCCTCTACCGAACAGATCGCATCGATGGTTAAGACGGGTTTGAGCAGGTCTTCCGTTAGCCAATCCTGAGCAATTTCCGTTAACTGGTTATAAAGGGGTTCGAGATGATTTTCGGCCACGGTCAAACCAGCAGCCATGGGATGTCCGCCAAACCGGGCTATCCATTGACTACACTTTTCCAAAGCTTTATAGAGATCAAAGCCGTCAATGCTGCGCGCCGATCCCTTGGCCAATCCGCTCTGCCGATCGATGGAAAGCACCAAAGCAGGGCGGTAATACCGTTCCACTAATTTAGCCGCCACAATCCCCAATACCCCTTCATGCCAACCTTCTTGGGCTACAAGCAACACCCCTGAGCGCCTTGTTGTCTGGTTTTGGGCTTCAACCATGGCGGCTGCTTCCTCAGTATGCTGCGTCACCAATTGTTGCCGCAATATGTTTAACTTTTCAATATGCCGACTGATCTCAGCCGCCTGATCGGGATGTTCAGTGAGCAGAAGCTCCACAGCTGGTCCGGCACTCTCTAGCCGGCCGCAGGCATTTAAACGGGGGGCTAGCATAAAGCCCACATGATGTTCATCAATCCGCTCACCGGCCAGGCCACTCTGTTCAATCAGTTTTTGCAGTCCCACTTGCTGTGTCTGATTGAGTAAAAACAACCCTTGGGTGGCTATCCACCGGTTTTCATCCACCAGGGGAACAAGATCAGCAATGGTACCGATGGCGGCCAATTCAAGAAGATCGGCAGGAATCTCCTCAAGTAAGGCCTGAGCCACTTTAAGCGCCACTCCGGCTCCGGCCAACCCTTTAAAGGGGTAGGGACAACCAGGCTGCTTGGGATTGATGACACTGGTGGCTTCCGGCAAACGGGATGGGGGCTCATGATGATCGGTCACGATACAATCGAGGCCAATTTGAGACGCATAAGCGATCTCCTCCCATCCTGAAATACCCGTATCCACCGTGATCAAAAGGCTGACACCTTCTCGCTTGGCTTGCTCTAAAGCCATATTATTTAATCCGTACCCCTCTAGAAAACGGTCAGGAATATAGTAGTCTACCTTTCCTCCCAATCTGATCAACGTTTTAACCATGATGGCCGTGCTGGTGACGCCATCACAATCGTAATCTCCAAAAATGCGTATCCTTTCCCCTCTGCTTATGGCCCGCTGGATTCGGGTGATGGCCTCACTCATCCCCTTCATCTTGTAGGGATCATGGAGACAAAAGGCGTTTACATCTAAAAACGCTTTAGCCTCCTGAACGCCATACCCTCTGGCAGCCAATACTTTGGCAACTAAAGGGGTGAGTCTTAACTCCTTATGAAGGGCAGCAGCCACTTCTTCAGGTGCTTGGGCCACCTGCCAGCGGGACCGGGCTTTCAACATTTCATCCACTCCCTTGCTGTTTGACCCAACCCGACTAATCTCTATGTTTTCTGGTTTCTGTTTTGACACAGTGCATAATCATAGTCGCTGCCTTACAATTTGATCCTTTAGGTGTTTTGAAGGGTGGCAGTCCCTTTCTTCAGCTCCCGCCTTTTCCAATCAAACCATAGTTGGGAAGCTATAAAAATAGAAGAATAGGTTCCTGCAAGTATACCCACGAAAAAAGCAAAAGAAAAGTTGCGGATCCCCTCTCCACCTAATAACCACAGCGCTAAGGCAGCAAATAAGACGGTGATGGAGGTGTTTAACGTTCGGGGCAGCGTCTCCACGATACTGCGGTTGACCACACCTTCCAAGTCTTCTTCTGTTTTAATTTTGGCCTGCTTCAGGTTTTCCCGCAAACGGTCAAAAATAATGATCGTATCATTGATGGAATAACCGACAATGGTCAGGATAGCTGCAATAAAGGTTAAATCAATTTCCAGGCGAAGAACACCGAAAGTGGCAATAACCAATAGTGCATCGTGAAAGAGGGCGATCACCGCTGCAATGCCAAAGCGATATTCAAAACGGAACGCGATATAAATGGCAATCCCTAGAGAAGCAAGGAGAATGCCATAAAAAGCCTGGGTTGCCAGTTCCCTGGCCACAAGGGGAGAGACCGTATACTCCGTCAGGTCGATGGGACCGACCGCCTGTTCAAAAGCCTCCTTAATCTGATTGATCTGGTCCTGATTTAATGTCCCCACAAAGCGCACTTCAACAATCTCCTGATTGTTGCCAACCAGTCCAATATCACCGGGGGTTAGTTTTAAATCAGCAAAGATGGCCTCAACTTCCTCAGTGGTAAAGGAATGATCGTGGCTCAGGATTTCTAACGTGGAGCCACTTTGAAAGTCAACTCCCAGATTTAAGCCCAGTATGGCGGTAATGATTAGGCCTAGTGCGATTAATAAGGCTGAAGCTAAGTAGTATTTATAGCGGTGGCGAACAAAAGGAAATTGGATTTGGCGCAGCTTAAAGTTCACTTATTTCACTCTCCTTTACCCCAAACCAGCGGGGCTTGCCATCAAAAGCCCGGCTGGCCACCAACAGGCCCAACAAGAGGCGGGAACCCAGCACAGCCGTCACCATGCTAAGCACGATGCTCACGATCAGCATTAAAGCAAAACCTTGAATGGAAAAATCGCCATAATAAAAGAGGACCGCCGCTGCCACGATGGTGGTGATATTCGCATCAAGTATGGTGCGTAAAGAGCGCCTTGAACCTGCCCGAAATGAGGAAAGGATGCTTTTTCCAGACCGAATCTCCTCTTTAATCCGTTCGTTGGTAATGATATTGGCATCCACCGCCATCCCAATACCCAGCACTAAAGCGGCAATGCCCGGCAAAGTAAGAACAGCCTCCATCCAATTAAACACGACCAAAATTAAATAAACGTAAAAAATTAAAGAGATGGCAGCCACCAAACCGGGTAAACGATAATAAGCCACCATGTACAAGGCGATCACAATCCCGGCAATCATTCCTGCCTGAACAGTCAGTTCCATAGCCCGCTCCCCTAAGGTAGCTCCTACGCTGCGGGCAGAAATCTCCTTCAAATGAACTGGCAATGCACCGGCATTAAGCAGGCTGGCCATCTCTTCCGCTTCCTCATAGGAATCAAATCCTGTAATGGTGGCACCAGTGCTAAAGGGATCTTCCACCACGGGCGCTGATAAAAATTTAGGATCGGGCTTTAAAACCTCTTTCTCGTAAGAGTCCACCCCTTCTTCGAAATCAAGCCAAATTACAATTTGCTTTCCCAGGTATTCCCTTGAGATCTGCCCTATTAAATCGGGATCGCTAAACTCAACCACCACCACAGGTAGATTTAACTCGTTAAATCCCGCCTTAGCTGAACCTTGTTTCAAATGTTCTCCGCCAAACAGTCGTTCATCCTCCGTATTGCGAAAGGAAAGCTGCGCTTCTGTTGCCAAAAAACGGCGGGCTTCATCGGGATCATGCACCCCAGCCAGTCTGACCCGGATGCGATCGTTCCCTTCAATGCGCAGATCCGGTTCACTCACTCCCATGGCATTAACCCGCCGGGACAACGCGGTATAGGTGGCCTGCAATAGATCGGCATCCACCGTTTGATTCTCATCAATGGGAATCACTTGATATAAAATTTCAAAGCCTCCCCTTAAATCGAGGCCTAAGGTGATGGCCTTGCTCACATCCATCACGGTGAAGCCTACGAGTAGTAATCCCACCACAACAATTAGGGCAAATAGGGCCAGCATGCTCCATCTCATGGGATAAATTTTCCTCCTTTATCCATTGTTCCAATTATAAAAGACTATTTTTTTCAAAGTCAATGCTGCCCCGATAAGCCCCTAAGGTAAGCCAATTCATAAAATCGGTCACTTTTAACGCATAAATATCGTTCACCATCCGGTGAAGGGGCGGCCAGTCATTGTTGTATCGACTTGTAATGCACTCCCAAATTTCCTCTTCAGTCACACTGTCATAACCCAGCAGATGAAATTCATCCACCTTACTTTCAATAACCTCTTTCAATTTTTCTTTTAACAAGGACGCCTTGTCCAATTTTTTCACCTCTTCAAGTGGTCCTGGTTATGGGAGCTGGACAACGCTGCATATACATGAACAGGGGGACAAGATTGAAGAAAGAAGGATCCGTCTATGAAACAAACCTTTTTACAAGGCGCTGTCATCTTGATAGCAGCTGGTTTTATTACCAAGCTCCTGGGGTTTATCAATCGGGTGGTGATGGCCCGTTTGCTCGGCCCTGAAGGTGTCGGCTTATACATGATGGCCGTCCCCATCTTGCAATTGGTGATCACCTTAACGCGCCTTGGTTTTCCCATTGCCATCTCCAAATTGGTGGCGGAAGCAGAAGCTCAAGGGGACGAACAGCGGATCAGAAGAATCTTGATGGTCTCTTTGGCTGTCACACTCCTGCTCAGTGCCCTGTTTACCGCTTTGACGTTTTTGGGGGCCCGTCTTATTGCGGGCTGGCTGCTCACCGACCAGCGGGCCTACTGGCCCCTGATCGCCATCACTCCTATTGTTCCTATCGTGGCCATATCCTCTGTCCTGAAAGGCTATTTTCAAGGTCGGCAAAACATGCGCCCCTCTGCTTACGCCCTGGTATTAGAACAAGTGGTACGCATCAGCTTGGTTGCCCTGTTGGTCATCGTGCTTCTGCCCTACGGTGTGGAATATGCGGCAGCCGGAGCGATGATTAGCGTTGTAATTGGTGAAGCCGCCGCCCTGCTCTATTTGCTCACCTCTTTTCAATACGGCCATCGCTTGAAGAGCTTTTCAATGGGGAAAAATTTAATCAAGCAGCTCAAACAAGGGAAAGAGACCCTGATTAGCTTATTGCGCATTGGGCTGCCAGCCACAGGGAGCGGTTTGATCGGCTCCTTATCCTGGACCTTTGAACCCATTTTGGTCGCCCAAAGTTTGGCCCTGGCGGGAGTCACCACAGCTGTAGCCACACAAGCCTATGGTCTGCTGGCCGGTTATGCCATACCGTTGGTCATGCTTCCCACCTTTATTACCTATTCGCTGTCCGTTTCTCTCGTTCCTGCTATCAGTGAAGCACAAGCCGTCAGAAATGAAGTCCTGATTCAACGCCGACTGTATCAAGCTTTGCGTCTCGCTTTAATCGCTGGAGCACCGGCCACTATCGTGATGTTCAGTTTTGCAGAACCATTAACCGAACTGGTTTATGGAACCAAAGAGGCTGCTCCTCTCCTGCAAGTGCTGGCTCCCTTCGCTTTGTTTCTCTATTTTCAGGGACCGTTGCAAGCTACCTTGCAGGGACTCGATCTGGCCAAAACAGCCATGTTTAATACCTTATATGGCGCTCTTATCAAAATGGGCGCGATCCTCTTTTTAGCGTCCAGACCCGAGCTAGGCATCTATGGTGCTGCTTTGGCTATAAATATCAATATGTGTCTGGTCACTTTGCTCCATTTTTTTACAGTCGTCAAAGCGATCAACGGATTTGCCTTTCAGCTGATGGATCTATGTAAAGTAGGTACCGCCATGGCGATCATGGCCATTGGTGGCAAGCAAGCTTATGTCTGGTTAGAACTGCAGGCCAATTTAACCCCTTCCATTACCCTGCTTCTGGCGTTAACCTGCGCCATCTGTCTGTATCTTTCTGCCCTGCTTCTTTTAAAAGTGATCGGCCGTCAAGATATTGAGCGGCTACCCTTGATTGGTAAATGGCTTGCACCCTTCCTGCCTAAACGATAAAAACAAGGTGATCAAGGGCTCACAGGGACTTACTGACAAGAATCCCTGCTCATTTCTGGCGATCATCATCAACATCAATAAAAAAATATCCGGAGTGATCTACACTGCACAAGGCAACGCCCTTTAACGAAGAGGAGCCTGTGCGCCGTTTAACCTCCCGCTTCAGCCACAGCAAGTTTTTGCCCATATGATTTAAGTTGTGATGATTTACTTGACCATTTTCCACCAAAACAAGGGGCGGTTCTGGCCAATCTTGTTCCCTGGCAGAGGGTGCAACGAGTGGCGGAGCACTCTTTTCATCATCGCTAGCGTTCTTAGAAACCGCTGACCGTCGCGCCCCCTTTAACAGGGCCGCAAAACTGGTACGCATCACTTGCGAAATGAATAGGACGATGATGGGAATCAGATTGACCAATAAGGGGACGTCCAGCTGCTGGACAGACAGGACGGCCAACTGGGCCATCATAATGACCACAGCAAAATCGAAAATGGACAAGCGGCCGATCTCTCTCTTTCCCAAGGCTCGCATCAGAAGGAGAAGAGTCAGGTATATAAAGACAGTCCTTGATACCAGAGTAGAAATATCCATGTTGTTAACACCTCCCCAACCTCTCCTGCCCGAGGTGAACCGTGGTTAAGTCGCACTCAGGTTTTGCTATTGTTATTTTTTCACGTCTTTCGCCCAATTTTCCGTGCTAAATTGTGGGACAACTGAATATCTTGTACCAAAGTGATCAGCAGCACAAGGAGGGAGAGCGTTGGGGAACTATTCGCTTCGACCCGTATTGGCCGGGCTAATGTTTATTGTGGTCACCTTGTTTGTCCTCAGCTTAATTGTTTCCGCCATCCTGCTCTTTAGTTCACTCACAGAAAACGCCGTTCAATGGTTTCTATTGCCTGTTACCTTGGTGACGGTGATGATCGGTGGGCTGATAGCAGGATCAAAAGCGGGACACAAAGGATGGTATTTCGGTGCCATGACCGGCCTAGGGTTTATTATTTTATCCTGGCTATTATCGTTTTTAGGGTTTAACCTTTCACCCGATCTCCATACCGTGCTTATCTATATCGGCTGCATCATAATCGCCACGCTGGGCGGCATTGTGGGTGTTAATCTTAATCCTAAACGTTAACATGATGAACCCCTCCCCAGTTCACTTCGAACAAGGGAGGGGTTTTTTTGTCTATGTATTATATCCTTAATCGTCTTTGATCACCGCATTAACAGCTTGACGTTCAAAGGTTAAACGAACGTTATCGGCCACTTTTAAGGTGACTTTATCGTCCGTTAGATCCACAATTGTGCCATGCAGTCCACCGATGGTAATGATTTTGTCTCCCCGCTGCAGATTGTTCAACATCTCATTCCGTTCCCTTTGACGCTTTTGCTGGGGTCGGATCAACAGAAAATAAAAGATGGCAAACATCAGCACCAAAGGCAATATAAAACCGGTCACTTGATCCATACCTCTCACTCCCTTCCTTCAAGCTTATCTTCTTCATTGTATAAAAGGGACAACTCCCTTGGCAAGTTAAAAAGGTCGGGCATCCGGACGGTTAAACCCATATTTTTCAAAGAACGCATCCCTAAAGTCAAGGAGGTTATCGTTCTTGATCGCTTCTCTCACCTGCTCCATCAACCGGAGCAGAAAATACAAATTGTGATAAGTGGTTAAACGAAGGCCAAAGGTTTCGTCACATTTGATCAAATGGCGGATGTAAGCCCGAGTATAGTGGCGACATGTATAACAGTCACATTCAGGGTCAAGGGGGGTAAAATCCCGAGCATACTTGGCATTGCGCACCACCAAGCGTCCCTGGCTGGTCATGGTGGTCCCGTTGCGGGCGATGCGGGTGGGCAAAACACAATCAAACATATCGATGCCCCGAATGGCGCCGTCAATCAATGCATCAGGAGAGCCTACCCCCATTAAATAGCGGGGCTTTTCGGCCGGAAGCAGAGGGGTGGTTTCCTCTAAAATCTGATTCATCACCTCTTTAGGCTCCCCCACGCTTAATCCGCCCACCGCATAGCCAGGCAATTCTAAACTGACCAGTTCCCGAGCACTTTGTTGGCGAAGATCGGGATACATTCCACCCTGAACGATACCAAATAAAGCTTGATCATGGGGCCGCCGGTGCGCCTTAAGACAGCGCTCCGCCCAGCGGGTGGTGCGGGCCACAGAACGTGCCACGTACTCTCTTTCCGCAGGATAGGCTACACATTCATCAAAGGCCATGATAATGTCGGCCCCCAATTCATTTTGAATGGCGATGGCTTTTTCAGGGGTCATCCACAGCTTATCCCCATTCAGATGATTGCGGAACAAAACCCCTTCCTCTTCGATCTTACGAAATTTGCTCAGGCTAAACACCTGAAAGCCCCCACTGTCGGTCAGAATGGGTTTGTCCCAGTTCATAAAGGCGTGCAAGCCCCCCGCTTCTTCCACCACATCAGACCCTGGTCTTAAATAGAGATGATAGGTGTTACTAAGAATGATTTGGGCCCCCATCTCCTTTAATTCTTCCGGACTCATGGTTTTGACGGTAGCCAATGTACCCACAGGCATAAAAGCAGGGGTTTCAATCGACCCGTGGGGGGTATGCACCACGCCCAAACGGGCGCCGCTTTGTTTGCAAGTTTTAATCAGTTCATAGCGAATGCTCATACAAACCTCCTGCAAGTCTCACATGATGATCATCGCATCTCCGAAACTGAAAAACCGATACCGCTCTTGGACAGCTTCCCGGTAAGCGTTGAGGACATTTTCCCGTCCCGCTAAAGCGGAAACCAGCATGATCAACGTGGATTTTGGCAAGTGAAAATTGGTGATCATCCCGTCGATCACCTGAAACTTATAACCAGGATAGATAAACAGATCGGTCCAGCCGGAACAGGGCTCAAGACGGCCAGGATGTAATTTGGCCACCGTTTCCAACGTACGCACGGTCGTGGTGCCCACTCCAATGATGCGCCGCCCTTCTTCTTTGGCCTGATTAACCTTGGCCACTGTCTCCTTGGGCACATTAAAATATTCGGCATGCATCTGGTGCTCCTCCACCTGCTCTGCTTGCACGGGGCGAAAGGTGCCCAACCCTACGTGTAAGGTGATATAACCCAGCTCAATGCCCGCTTCGGCCAGCTCTTTGAGAAACTGGCGACTGAAGTGTAGCCCGGCGGTTGGAGCAGCCGCTGAACCTTCATGACGGGCAAATACGGTTTGATAACGGTCCGGATCATCCAGTTGTTTTTTGATATAGGGGGGGAGGGGCATCTGACCTAACTCCGCCAAAATTTCTTCAAAAATCCCCTGATAACTAAACCGTAAATAGCGACCGCCGGCAGCGGTGGTTCCGATACATTGGGCTTTCAGGCGGCCATCGCCAAAGGAGAGCATCACCCCTGGAGGAACACGGCGGGCCGGTTTGACCAGTGTTTCCCACGTATCCCCCTCTTGGCGATTTAAGAGCAACACTTCCACCTTGGTGCCCGTCTCCGCCTTTACGCCAAACAGACGGGCCGGTATCACCTTGGAATCATTAAAAATTAGCAGGTCTCCCCTTTTAAGTATCCGCACAAGATCGGTGAACCGATAATGGCGAATGGCCCCGCTCTCCTTGTTCAAATAAAGCAGTCGGGAAGCGGTCCGCTCCTTAAGGGGGGTTTGGGCAATTAGTTCTTGGGGAAGCTCATAGTCAAACAGTTCGATATCCACTGGGGTCATTCACTCCATTTGCTCCGTCATATCAGGAGGATCTAAACTTAAGTGACGATATGCCCGAGGGGTCACGATTCTCCCTCGAGGGGTGCGCTGTAAAAAGCCGATCTGCATCAGATAAGGCTCGTACACCTCTTCAATGGTCTCCACTTCCTCCCCAATCATGGCCGCGATAGTTTCAACGCCGACGGGTCCCCCCTTAAAGTGGGTAATAATGGCCATCAAATACTGTTGATCTACATGATCTAATCCATACGCATCCACCTGCAATTGTTCCAAGGCTTGCTTAGCCACAGAGAGGGTGATAGTGCCATCGCCGATCACCTGGGCAAAATCACGCACCCGCTTAAGCAGCCGGTTAGCGATGCGGGGCGTTCCTCTGGAGCGGCAGGCAATCTCTTTAGCCGCCTCTTTTTCAATGGTGACCTGTAAAATCTGGGCCGCCCGATTAATAATCAGAGTAAGCTCCTCCACTGAATAGTATTGCAGGCGGCTCATCACGCCAAAGCGGTCTCTTAAGGGGGCGGATAAAAGACCCACCCGTGTGGTTGCCCCGACCAAGGTAAAGGGAGGAAGATCAAGACGAACGGAACGGGCACTGGGCCCTTTGCCAATCATAATATCGAGACAGTAATCTTCCATCGCTGGATATAACACTTCTTCCACGCTGCGGTTTAAGCGGTGCACCTCGTCAATAAAGAGGACATCTCCTTCCTCTAAGTGGGTTAAAATGGCGGCCAGGTCACCGGCCCGTTCAATGGCCGGCCCCGAGGTGGTATATAGCTTGACCCCCAATTCATTGGCAATGATTTGGCACAGGGTGGTTTTGCCCAGACCCGGGGGGCCATAGAGCAAAACATGATCTAAAGCTTCTTGCCGCATTTTAGCGGCCTGAATAAAAATATGTAAATTTTCCTTCACCTGATCCTGGCCGATATATTCTGATAAGGTGCGGGGGCGCAGACTGTATTCGACCTCATGATCATCCTCAATCAGGCGGGGGGTGATCATCCGTTCTTCCATTAGGTTCACTCCCGTCTCCCATCAGGCTCTCATCCCGATTCATAGCCTACCCTTCTCATTGGCTTTGCCTGGAGGGGTTGGCCAACAGCCTTAAGCCGTGTTTAATCAGATCCTGTGTTCCCACCCCTTCATCAGCCAACTTGTATAATTGGGAACGAAGACGACTGATTTCCTGGGGGGAATATCCCAAAGCTTCCAAAGCTGAAATCGCCTCTACCACTGAGTGACTCTCTTCTTGGGGGAGATGCGCATTTTCTTGCACCGGTTTTTCCTCGACCCACACCGTCTCCTTCAAGAGGTGATCCAATTTATCTTTTAGATCAACAATGAGACGCTGGGCCGTTTTGCGACCTACCCCAGGAAACTGGGTTAAGACAGCCAGATCTTCCTGCTGGATGGCCCGGGCAAACTGCGGCGGACTAACGGCCGACACAATGGCCAAGGCGGACTTGGGGCCTATGCCAGAGACTTGCAGCAACTTCACAAACAGATCCCGCTCCACCGCCGTTTTAAATCCGTATAAAGCCATGGTATCTTCCCGGACATAGTGATAAGTATGGACCAGTATCTCCCCCTCTTCAAATTGGAAAGGGTTGCCAGTATTTACACGATACCCTACCCCATAAGCTTCCACCACGATATAATCCATTTCCCGCGCCGTCAGTCGGCCCCGAATGTAGTGGATCATCTCAGCCCTCCCCCTCTGATGCGCTGATACACTTGAGCCGTGTGGGCGTGACAGATGGCCACCGCCAGGGCGTCTGCCACATCATCCGGCTTGGGCCGCTCTTTAAGTCCCAGAAGCAGCCGAACCATTTCCTGCACCTGCCTTTTTTCAGCCTGGCCGTACCCCACCACCGCTTGCTTAACTTGCAAGGGGGTATAATCCACCACAGGAATGGAAGCCTCCTCCGCAGCTAGCAGCATCACGCCTCTAGCCTGACCCACAGTAAAAGCGGTGGTTACATTGCGATTAAAAAAAAGCTTTTCCACCGCCATCACTTCCGGTTGATAATGCTCCATCAGCTGTTTAATGGAATCGTAAATCATTTTAATTCTGGTTGGCTCAGATGCCTCAGGAGAAGTGGTGATGCTACCGTATTCAATGGGAATCAGTTTCTGCCCACTTTTTTTTATAAAAGCAAAACCCACGATGGCAATACCTGGATCCAAACCTAAAATCACCATTTTCCCCACTCCCCCACAGGCAAAAAGAATGAAAGTCGAACATATATTTCCAATTCTATAGTATTGTACCATAATACAGGAAAGCAAAAAAGCTGCAGTGGCTTATCGCTCTGCAGCATAGGGTCTAAACCTGTTTAACACCGCTTCATATTCCTCAGCCGACTTGATCTGAATGCCCGCTTTAAGATGTTCCAACTCTTTAAGGGGCCGTTCAGTTTTGAGGCGTTCAGTATCAATTCGGAAAAAGGTTTCAATGACCTGATTATATTCTGGAGGCCCCTGATAGAGCGTCAGCTCATCCTGCTCGGATAAACCGATAAACATCCATTCATAGACGGCCGCCTCCTGACTCTCCGGTTCAAACGAAGATGACAATAGCCCAGCGGCTCCCAAACAAAGCAGAACAAGAGCCAGAGAAAGAATGGTTCTTCTTCTGCGCAATAACCGTTTCAGTCGCCTCCAGATCAACATACTCTACTCCTTTGTTGCTGCTGGTTTTTTTACATTATCCCCAGCCAAAACAGGGAGTATACATATGTTGATCCGTTTCTTAATTACCAATTGACATTGCTGTAGACATTTTGCACATCATCATTTTCTTCCAAGGCATCAATCAGCGTTAATACTTCTTCTTTCTGCTCATCACTCAGATCAACGGAAGTGGTTGGTAGCATGGTGATGCTGGCTTCAGCCAAGGGCACTTGCTGCGCTTCCAGGGCTTTTTTCACCGCTTCATAATCGGCAGGAGCGGTTATGATTTCAAAGCGATCATCATGGGTGCGCATATCTTCGGCACCAGCCTCCAAAGCCACCAGGAGCAGCTCATCTTCGTCTAAGGAAGAGGTGGCCTTTTCCACTTCCAATACCCCTTTGCGCTCAAACAAATAGGAAACACAACCGCTTTCACCCAGATTGCCACCATGCTTGTTAAACAGATGGCGCACAGCTGCGGCTGAACGGTTCCGATTGTCGGTCAGTACTTCAACCATGATGGCCACGCCGTGGGGACCGTACCCCTCATAAACAATCTCTTCATAGGTGAGGCCTTCCACATCGCCCAATGCTTTTTTGATGGTGCGCTGTATATTGTCATTGGGCATATTGACATCTCTCGCCTTTTGGAGGGCTAGGCGTAATCGTAAGTTTTGGGCGGGATCAGGACCGTGAGCTTTAACTGAGGCAAAAATCTCCTTGGAAATTTTGGTAAATAAACTGGCCCGTTTCGCATCTTGTCTTTCTTTTCGGTGCTGTATATTTTTCCATTTGGAATGTCCGGCCATCTCTATCCCTCCTGTAGTATCCGGTCCACAACCTTGCTTGCCCTTCAAGTGTAGCACAGAGATCATAAACAGGTAAAGGGCACACGGAATAAAAAAAGCCACCCACTTGCCGTGTAAAACAAGCAGGATGGCTACTTGGTTAATCAGGGGTAGACAGGGATGGGATACGTTTTATGTTGTTTAAACAGTCCAAATGGTGTTAGCGTCTGAACGGCTCAGTGACAGCTCGGCCCACGCTGTTCAGTATGTCACCGATATCCTCGGCAAAATTGGAGATGGGCTGTCCGTCCCGGATTTGACGGTTAATGTCTCCGAGACGATTAAACTGTTCCTCATCTGTAATCACATGGATCTCTTTGCCCTCTACTTGCCCATTTAAAGCTGCCTTGATACGGGATTCCAGTTGTTTGGCATCTGTCCCCTCTGCGGTTTGAACGCCAACCAGGATATCATCCTTATACATTACCACTTGTGCATCTTGGACGCCGGGGATATTTTCACAACGGTTTTCCAACTGATTGGCCAAGGCGAAGCCAGCCGTGGCATCATAACCCAAAGTGCGGTCGCCAGGTCCTAAAGGATCCCCGTAGCGTTCCCACAGGCCCCGTTCACCATAACGGTGATACTGCCTCAAGCCTCGGGTGCCCCGTTCATCATACAGACCGTATTGACGATTACGGGTAAAGCCGCCCCACATGTCTTGCCTGTTTTGTTCAAAGCCACCCATGCGACCCGGTTGGCCCTTAGTGTTGTAACCTTGGTACGATTGCTGGCCCTCGTTGGTGGGATCGTTTTGCCCCGGAACCTGGTCATTATTATTATCCTGAGCACAAGCGGCCAAAACTAAAACGCATGATAAGGCAAGGGTGAACATGGTTTTTTTCAGCATATAAAAACACCTCCTTTACCCCTTATCATGGGATAGCGGAGGTTTTTATAGTCCGGTTAAGATTACCCTCTGTTGTGAAAATGTGCTACTTAAAAAGAGGGGGTCTGGAGGGCATTTGACGTTTATGCTGAGTTCGGCGATGCCACTCTTCAATGATGGCACGTTCCCTTTCCGAAACTGGCTTCCCCTCCAAATAACGGTCCACCACCTCATAACTGATGCCCAATTCTTCCTCATCGGTCTGGCCTTGCCACAATCCGGCACTGGGAGGTTTGGTGATCACCTGTTCAGGCACACCCAAATGGCGGGCCCACTGGCGCACTTCCCTTTTGGTGATGTTGACCAAGGGCTGACAGTCCACACCGCCGTCACCATATTTTGTAAAATAACCCAGGTGCCATTCAGCCGCATTATCGGTGCCCACAACAAGATAATGATAATTTTGAGCCAGCATGTATAGGGTGCTCATTCTTAAGCGGGCTTTTAAATTGGCTAAGGCTGCCCGTTCCTGCCGGTCATTCCATTCTCCCTTGGCTATAAGAGTTTCCTTCACCTTTTGTGACAAAGTGTGAAACGCAGCGGTTAAATCGATCTCCACGTGGTCGAGGTCTGCGGCCTGAACAACAGCTAAAGCATCCTCCCGGTCGGCTGGGATGCTTGCGCAGGGCATGATGACACCCAGGCTGGAGGCTGGATATGCTTTTTTAATTAAAAAGGCGGCTACTGCCGAATCTACACCGCCGCTTACACCCACCAGCAATCCTTTTGCTCCGGCCTTTTCCACCTGCTCCTTTAGCCAGTCCACCACTAGATGGATGTTTTTCTCCACCACTAACATCAAAACCCCTTTTTTTTCTCTATTTTAGCACAGCCAAACAGTGTCGAACAAACTGCCGTCGCTCCTCCCACTGTCGATCCAGCCTTTGAAAATAATGCCAAGCTGCTTGGGGATGATAAGCGGGCTTTCGCTGCCAGACCCCCAGCCATTCACGGATAAAGTCATCGGGGTAAATTAAAAATAGGGATAAATAGCGCTTCTCGTCAGGGGAGAAAGGACGCTGCTCTTCATAGACATCAAGCAGCTCTTTGACGGCCGCATATTGCCATCCAAGGTAGGGCAAAGCCAAATGCATAAATTGAACCACATCAACATAGGGCGGCGCATAGTCCACCCGGTCATAATCGATCAGGTAATAATATTTATTGTCAATCACCAAAACATTATGCTGGACGATGTCCCGGTGGGCAATTTGACGTTCCCATTGAGCCTGTTCTTCCAAATAGAGCAAAAAGGTTTGGGGCAACTTGTCCAAAGCCAGCTCAGCCCACTCAATCACTTCCGCCGAATGACGGCGGACCAGATTAAGGAGGCTACCATCCAAACCGTTAAATGGTTCCGTCTCTCCCACCGTTTGCTTAAACTGCCTCAACCTTTCCTGCCACTGACGATAGATCACCGATTGTGAAGCCAGGGAAGGACGGCGACCGTAAATGCCTTTTCCTCCCCTGTGAAAAGCGGCCAACAATCTTAAACAGTCCCGCTGCTGATTAACGTGCTTCAAAGAGAGAGGCTTGCCTGGAATATACGGCATTACACCAAAAATGAGTTCTTCATACTGATTCACAATGGAATCATACTGGTTGGCTAAAAAAGGAACAATGCCCCGCACATGATTTTCCGCCAATTGTGTAACGCACTTAGCTTGCCAACTTAACTGTTCAGGATCGGCAAACAATTTTACCACATAATAATCCTCCGAAGTTAAGATTAAATAAACGTGTCCTTGGCCAATGGGCTCCATCTGCCGCACCGCTTGACCGTAGAAATCGTTAAAGGCATGTTTTAAATGAGTGACCGTCAATGGTTCCACACCGTTCACTCCCCGCACCACTCTTAAATCAATCATATTAAAAAGAGAAGCAAAAAATGCTTCTCTTAAAAGGATTATTCATTCTCTTCTCCATTGTCTGGCTGAACATCATTTGACTGAATATCATTTGTCCGAATATCATTCGACTGAACATCGTTCTCTGTCTGATACTCTGTTTGAACTTCATCCCGATGGTGAATGCCAGGAGAAGGAATGTGATGTGGTCCAGTCCCCCATGTTGAAGGATGATACGTTCCTGTTGGGCCATGTGGAGCGGGCACATAGGGCTGTCCGGTATTGGGCATGGAACCGTACATGGGACCATACATGTGACCTTGATAGGACAGGGGATAAGGCCCGCAGGGCGTCATGGGCCAGGGTTGATACATATTTTTCCCATATCCGTAACCTGGACTGGGCATATGGGGCTGAGTCGGGTAGGGTGCCCACTGCTTAGGTTTCGGAGGCGGAGCCACTTTCCACCCTTTTTCAGAACAGCCCGGAGCATAAGGTGCTGTGGGCGGAGTTGGTTTTTTGATCGGCGCAGGTTCCTTTTTAGGGGGAGGAGCCGGAGCAGGTTGGACCGGTTTATGGTAAGGCAAATAGGGCATGGGTCCAATCTGGGTCGACTGTTCCGTCTTTGCTGTGTTCTCAAGACCGATTTCGATCTTGATCTGATTGATCACCTCTGGTTTCTCTTCCTTCAGCAACTTATACAGCACGTAGGGAGCGCAACTTTTGATCAAAGCCTTTAACAGTTCATGATCTTGCTTTTTGGGTGCCTCTTCTTTTTCGTCAATGGGCTTGACAGGCTCCTCTTTTTTAGACGGTTTCTTTTCCGGCTTTGGCTTAACCTGTTCTTTGGGGACAGGCTGTTCTTTACCGGAACCACCACCCGTTAGCGACTTTTTGGGATGAACAGGGCTTTGAGGAATCTTAATTTTCATCCCTGGCGTCAGTTGATCAGGATTGGCCAGATGATTGTTAATCTGCTTCAGCTGTTCAAAGTCAACACCATATTTTTTAGCAATATTCCACAGGGTGTCCCCTTGCTGGACAACATGAATCTTCACAAGCAATACCCCTCCTCTAAACTGAGTCGCTACATCATATGCAGGAGTGGGCAAATTGCTCATCATTTTTAAAAATCACCTAAAATTTAAGGGTACCACCTTGTCCAATCATGCTACACACGACCTGGTGTTAAATCTGCTGGCCGATCAACATCACTCGTTGAACCCCATCTAACTTTTTCAGTCCTTCAGTCAACTGGGTCATATCCATCTCCATATGAGCCGTTTCCACGGAAAGAACCACATGGGCCAAACCTTGCAAAGGAATGGTTTGATTGATGGTTAAGATATTACCACCGTTCTGGGCGATGTAGGACAGCATCTGGGACAATACCCCGGTACGGTGTTCCAGATTGACGGATATGGTAATGATCTGCTGATTCATGACGGTATGGAAGGGGAAAACGGCCTCTTTATATTTGTAAAAAGCGCTGCGACTTAAACCGACCCGCTCAACCGCTTCCTGAACCGATTTTACGGTGCCGCTTTCCAAAAGTTTTTTTGCATTAATCGTTTTTTGCATCGATTCAGGCAGCATGTCACCCCGAACCAAAAAATAGTTATTGCGGTCAAAAGAAGCCACAAGCTCCTCCCCCTTTACTCTAGAAACTCAAACTCATAATCCATAATCCGCACCGTATCACCGGGCTGAGCCCCCAATTGGCGCAGGGCGTCATCAACCCCCATCTTGCGCAGGATGCGAGCAAAGCGAAGTGCTCCTTCTTCGAAGGTAAAGTTGGTCATCTTAAATATGCGCTCAATTTCTTCTCCTTCAACCACAAAGTAGTCGTTTTCACGGTAAACCTTAAATTTGGGTTGTTCCTGCTTATAGGTGTAGACCACGCGCTCCTCATCATCAGTTGTGCTAAATTGGAAGGCATCGGTAGGAATTTGTTGGAGGAGATCATATACGGCATAAATCAAGTCCTGCACCCCCTCCTTGGTGACAGCGGAGATGGGGTAGACAGGGACTTCGTCACCCACTTTTTCCTTAAAGCGGATCAGATTGGCGGACGCTTCGGGAAGATCCATCTTATTGGCGGCGACAATCTGGGGACGTTCTTCCAAGCGATAATCATACAGCTTTAACTCTTCGTTAATTTTTACATAATCATCATAAGGGTCGCGCCCTTCGCTGCCTGCCATATCCACCACATGAACAATCACCCGGGTGCGTTCAATATGGCGCAAAAATTGATGACCCAATCCCTGTCCCAAGTGAGCCCCTTCGATTAAACCAGGTAAATCAGCCAAAACAAAGCTCTTTTCGTCATCCACCCGGACCACACCTAACTGAGGGGTAAGGGTGGTAAAATGATAAGCCGCAATTTTAGGTTTAGCCTGAGAAACCACTGAAAGGAGGGTGGACTTGCCGACGCTGGGAAAACCGACCAACCCCACATCGGCCAAAACCTTAAGCTCCAGCTTAAGGGTACGTTCCTCACCTGGCTCACCATTTTCCGCCAAGTAGGGTGCCGGATTGTTGGGGGTGGCAAAGCGCATATTGCCCCGACCGCCTCGTCCGCCCTTAGCCACCACCACCTGTTGGCCGTGATGCACAAGATCCGCAATCACCTGACCCGTTTTTTCATCCTGCACCAGCGTTCCGGGAGGAACTTTGATCACAAGATCTGGAGCCCCTTTACCATGTTGCCCCTTGGAACGCCCGTTCTCTCCTCTTTGGGCTTTAAAATGTTTCCGGTAGCGCAGATCAAGTAAGGTATGTAAGCCTTCATCCACCTGGAGAATCACATCTCCCCCTTTGCCGCCATCTCCACCGGCCGGCCCCCCTTGAGGAACATACTTTTCCCGGCGGAAAGCCACCATGCCGTTGCCACCATCACCTGCTTTGACATAGATCGAAACTTCATCCACAAACATCTTCTGCTCACCTCAATAGCCTGGGCTGTGCCGCGCCGCTGTAGATTCCGGCCATGGCATGCGAATCTCAAACATCACTCCATGATTATGGTGATTGTATTCAACTAGTTTACCCTGCTGGATCGTTACTTTTTCCCGCAAACGTTCCATAATGTGACTGCCGACAGCGGTATCCCAGCCGCCTTGCAATTCAGCACTTAAACTAAGCTCATCGGCGTGACGTTCCAAAACCAATGAGAAGTGAGGAAGCGGTTGATTTTGCTCCGGTTTACACCCTTTTTCCATTAAGCTGACCAACTCTTTCACCATGTTAAACCAACTTTTCTGGTCGGCAATCGCTTCCATTTCTTCATGGGATAATGTTAACTCTATATCCAAATAGAGGGGATGTGATTCATAATTATACGTCAACAACATGTAGACCAGCTCAGGGTCATCCAGCTTGGACAGGAGAGATTCTTGCTGCACCCGGACCACAAATTGATCAATACAGCGCATCATATCATCCATGCGTCCCAGTTGATAATAACTTTTAACCAGCTGCATCTGGTTGAGGAGATCATGACGGTATTGACGCCAATGGTTAATAAATCTTTTTTTTAACTGCAGATGATCATCAGGATGCTGCTCCATTCCTCTCCTCCTTTCCGTCACTAGACGCAAAATTGAACGAAAATACGAAAAAAGGACAAAATGACGAAGGCGACCTTGCGGTCGCCTAAAATCATACTTTATGAACACGTTTTGACCACAATTACTGAACGACAGGATATACGCTCACTTTTTTGCGGTCACGTCCCAATCGTTCAAAACGAACAACACCATCAGTCAAGGCAAACAGGGTATCATCGCCACCTTTAGCCACATTAAGGCCAGGGTAGATTTTGGTGCCCCGTTGCCGAACCAGAATGTTGCCAGCTTTCACCACTTGACCGTCAGCCCGTTTCACTCCCAGACGTTTAGCAATGGAGTCACGGCCGTTCTTGGTGCTACCCACACCTTTTTTCTGAGCAAAAAATTGGAGATCCATCGTTAGCATTATGCTCACCCCCTAAACGAAAGCTGTTTATACAGATTAGTCTCCCTTGCTCTCTTGTACAACAAGACGAACATGTTGATGGTATTCTTTTTCAATGGAGCGTAAAGAGAGGAACATCGCATCCAGAAGCAGATCCACTTTCTCCTGTACGGTCCTTTCCAGATGGGCAGGCACCTTACAGCGGAGAAAGCCCCCCTCCTCTTTCAACTCCACATCAAGGGGCACATTTAAAAGCTCCACAATGGCATTTACGGTACCAAAGGTTAAGGCGGAGACCGCAGCGCAAACGATATCAGTTCCCCTAGGTCCATAGCCTGCGTGCCCTTCTACCGTAAATGTGGTGATTTGCCCCCTTGGATTGCGCAGGATATGCACCTTAACCACGCGCTACCCTCACCACTAGGCGTTAATCGACGTTACCACCACTTTGGTGTATGGTTGACGGTGGCCTTGTTTACGCCGATAATTCTTTTTTGGTTTATATTTAAAAACAATAATCTTTTTCCCTTTTCCCTGCTCTTTCACTTGACCAGTCACCGTTGCTCCGGCCACAGTGGGATTGCCCACCAAAAGCTGGTCGTCTTTTTTAACTAGTAGCACCTGATCAAAGGTGACGGTATCCCCTTCTTGGGCATCCAATTTTTCAAT
Organism: uncultured Bacillaceae bacterium; assembly: GCA_937927935.1. Taxonomy (GTDB): domain Bacteria; phylum Bacillota; class Bacilli; order Caldalkalibacillales; family Caldalkalibacillaceae; genus CALFAC01. The sequence goes on along the minus strand of CALFAC010000022.1, from coordinate 8,739 downwards.
CACAATTTCGCTGCCTTCTTCAACTTTGTACTGTTTGCCTCCTGTGGCAATGATGGCATACATTGCCTCTACCTCCTCAATACTCAGACTCGCCAGGGAAGGTGCTACGCTTGTAAACCTTTCCTGAGCGGTTACAGCAGAAAAGAGCAGTGACACTCGTACTCTGCAACAACGTTTATCATAGCATGTTTAGCCACTCACGTCAATGACGGTCAGTTTTTCCTCACCCTTCCTTGACCACGACAAAGGGGGCATGGCTGGGTGGTGGCCTGCCACAGGGAGGCGGCCTTTTTCTTACGGGTCAGTTCCACCAGGCCTAAGGCGGTATAGCCTAACACATGAGTTTCTCTCCGATCCGGTTGAAAGGCTTGGTTCAACCGTTCCAAAATCTTTTCACGATGGTTTTTTTGCGCCAGATCAATAAAATCAATCACGATGATGCCGCCGATATCCCGCAGCCGAATTTGGCGAGCAGCCTCTTGGGCCGCTTCCAGATTAGTGATAAAAGCACCTTCCTCCTGGTCAACTTCACGGGTCAATCCACCGGAGTTGACATCGATAACGGTTAAAGCTTCAGTTTCCTCAATCACCAAATATCCACCGCTTTTTAATTTGATCTGCCGTTCATATAATTTTTTAATCTCCCGATCTAATCCCAATCGGGTAAACAAGGGTTTATGCCCTTTATCATCAAGAGTAAGGGTAAAGGAGAGCTCAGGGGCCTTTTCCTTCTCTTCTTTCCACCTGCGATATAGATCGATATCGCTCACCACACACTCCTTTAACTCGGGAGTAAAAAAATCCCGACTCACCCTTTCCGCCAGCGTGCCCCCTGGATCAAGAAGGGCCGGAGCAGAAAGTTGATCAGCTTTGGTGATGAGAGCCTGCCACTTGGCCCGCAGCGTTTTCAATTCCTTAAGTAGATCATGATCCGCATAGTGTGTGGCCAGCGTGCGAAAGATGATGCCCTCCCCATCAATTAAGCACCGCTGGGCCAAGCTGATTAACCGCTGGCCATCCTGTTCAGCTATTCGACGGGAAAGTTTGATCTTCCGGCCATAGGGAAGATAAACCAGGAAGCGGCCGGCCAGTTGGATATTGCCACTCACTTTTGCTCCTTTTAAAGCAGTGGCTTGCCGGTCCACCTGAACAATGATGCTCTCCCCCGGTTGCGGGAAAGGGGAACTCCTCCCTTTTCGGCTGGCCGGTTTGGCTTTGTCTAACGCCGGCCAGTCGTTTAAGTCCAGATAAGCCGGCTTATTTTGGCCGATATCAACCAAAGCCGCTTTCCACTTAGAAAAGATTTTGCTTACGCGTCCTTTATAAAGGGCACCGGGATAAGCGGCCTCAGCCCCCTGATCCGTTAAATACTCCACCACTTGTTCGTTTTCGATAACAATAACATGAGTGACTCCCTGTTCCTTCTGCGCCACCAATTTTCGCTCCAGCTTCATCAGCATCGCCCATTTCCATTCTTTGCTTGGTCCTATTTTACTTTAAAACCTGGCCGATTTCACGCTCCCCTTGGCCATGATGAAAAAAAAGAGCAAGCAGCTCTTCTTCACTAAAAATTTGCTCCACCTCTCCCTGGGGATTAATCACGTAAAAATAATGCTCTTTCGTGCGAAACATGTTTTCCAGGGCCTCTTTAACCTTTACTTCTGAAAAGAGAGGAATGCTGATCACATCGCGACGGACCCTGTCTGCCTGTACTGAATTTCGTTTAGCTCGCGCTAACAGAAAGCGCATAAACTGATACGGCCTTTGCTTCCATTGACTCCATAGGGAAACCATCAAAAACAAAGCAAGCACCCATAAGGAAAAATAAGACCAGTAAACGGTGATCAAAAGCAGCAAATATAAGAAGAGGCCGCTTCCACTGACGAACAAAGTGTACAAAATCGCTTTTTTGTAGGGTAACAGCATACTGAGACCCAGTTCCACCAGCTTGCCTCCGTCCAATGGCCAAACGGGTAACAGATTAAATAAGAGCACAATCAGATTATACTCGATAAATAATTGGATAAATTGCGGATCAAACCCGCCCAGCGGCTGAACAGCAAAGCTTACAGCCATCATCACCACATTCATGAAGGGACCGGCCACAATCACCCACAGCTCTTCCCTGGGAGGCGCATTGCCGTACTCATCCATCTCCGCCGCTCCGCCAAAGGGCAATAACCTCACCTGTCTGACCCGCCATCCAAAACTTAAGGCAACACATACGTGGCCCAGCTCATGAATCAGCACAATTAAAAATAGGAGGGAGAGTTCATAAATAAAACCATTGAGCACGGCAAACAGAATAAGCAGATATGTGGTGGGATGGATGGACAGTTTAATCAAATGAAATCACGTCCAGAGGGTTTATAAATTGGGCATCTTTCCGTAAGGCAAAGAAGAGTATTCCCTTATCCTGACCGTCCGGCACACTGGTTGTACCTACCACCTGCCCTTGCTCAACCCAGTCATAAAGCTGAACGTTAACCTCTTGCAGGCGGCCGTACCACGACTCCTCTCCTTGGCCATGATTGATGATCACGGTAAGCCCTAAACCCTCCCGTTCGCCCACAAAGGTGACCCATCCCTCCTTTACCACTTCCACCGGAAGCGTACTGCCCGTCTCAAGAACGATTCCCCGCTGTTTTTCATTATAGGTTGAAATCACTCTGGCTCCAGATACGGGGAGCACATACTGATCGTCCGTATCTTTCCTATTCTCCTCCCTAGCCAATAAGCGAGGTAAAAATTCAGTCTCACGTCCCACCAAGTTTTGATAAGCGGTGCGCACCTGGTCTACATCTACATTGTAGGTCATAGCCTGCCGAATAAATGTTTTAGCTTGTTCCAACTGCGGATAATGGCCATGTAGTACAATAAGGACCACGGTAAACAATAAGAGAGCGCCTACGATCCTAAACATCATGAAGGAAGAACGGTAAACGCTGGAGCTCGTCCCTGTATAAAACGGGTCTTGTGGTCTATGTGTCGATAAGGGATCCCTCATGTTACGCTGACGTTCTCTCAAGAGCCTTAATCGCTCTTCTCGACGTCTCTTGATTCCTTTCTGATAGCGTTTGACACCCATCCCATACTCCCCCCAATCCGCTATTTCTTGTCCATCTATTCCACATATATGACTTGTCTCTTTACCTTATTCCCCCCTGACATGAAAAAAGCTGTGCCAAGAAGCGTGTCCGCTTTGGCACAGCGACAGGAAACGTTAATTTATTGCCCTTTTATTATTCCGGATGTCCTTCAGGGTTTTTACGCAGGGGGTCCGCTTGAGGATAAGGACGGGTTGCTGCTTCATGCAACTCTTCGTTTTCATAAGAGAAACGGGGATTCACCTCTTCCCCTTTATCCCATCCTGATTGTTTGCCTAATCCCCCTTCCAAACTGGATCCATAGGCTCCCTCCGGAAATTCTTCCACGGTGCGGGAATGCCAGTGATTATACTCTGTTGATAATAAGGTAAAGGGGTTTTTCTCACCTGCTTTTTCCATCGTCTGGCGTCTTTTTTTGGCCATATGAAAAGCTCCTTTTTTGATCACTTTTTTTCAGTGTGTGACCAAACAAGGAGCATTATACCTGGCGATTGCTTGCCTTTATCTCCCTTTACGAGCGAAAGCCCAACAAACGTTTCACCCGGGAAAGAACCCCTTTTTCCTCTTCCAGACTGATCAGAGGCACGCTGTCACCCAAGATGCGCCGAGCTATATTGCGATAAGCGATGGCCGCTTTTGTATCGGGATTAAGTACGGCCGGCTCTCCTTGGTTGGTGGATTTAATCACATGTTCATCATCAGGGACAATCCCTAACAGATCGATCCCCAGGATGGTCACAATCTCATCCACGTCAAGCATATCACCCTGTTTCATCATTTTGGGCCGAATGCGGTTGATCACCAGCTTCGGCTGATCAATCTCATACGGCTCCAGCAAGCCGATAATCCGATCCGCATCCCGCACGGCGGAGATTTCAGGCGTGGTCACCACAATGGCACGATCTGCTCCAGCGACTGCATTCTTAAATCCCTGTTCAATGCCAGCTGGACAATCGATCAAAACATAATCAAAATCCTGTTTCAGTTCGTTAATGATCTTTTCCATCTGCTCGGGGACGATCGCATCTTTATCTTTGGTTTGGGCTGCCGGCAACAGGTATAGCTCATCAAAACGCTTATCTTTAATCAGGGCTTGATGAAGGCGGCACTGTCCATGGGCCACATCCACCAAATCGTAGATGATGCGGTTTTCCAGTCCCATCACCACATCTAAATTGCGCAAACCAATATCGGTATCCACCAAAGCAATTCGTTTTCCCTTTAAAGCGAGGGCAGTCCCAATATTGGCCGATGTTGTTGTTTTTCCGACACCACCTTTACCTGAAGTGATGACGATTGCTATTCCCACGCAAACAACCTCCCTCTGCCTCCATACCTCCTTAAAAACGATTTAAGGAGCTAAAGAATGCAAAGATTGATGATCGATAGAGGAGTACAACGTTTTCAAGTCAGGACGCAGCTCTAAGAGCTGGTACAATTTAGCAAAGCGCAACTGACCTGAAGGATCTATAAATGCAAACTGCTGCTTATACTCTTCATTTTCTCTAATCGGACTCATCGTCGATGAGATGATCAGCTGGCTTGGGCAGAGTAATGATGCCGCAATGACGGCATCGTTGTTGCCGCTCTTTCCTGCGTGAGCCCTGCCTCGCAATGCACCCATCACAAAAATATGGCCCCCAGCGGTAACCAGTCCTCCCGGATTTACATCACCTAAAATTAAAAGATGGCCTTGGGTTTCAATCACCTGGCCAGACCGGACTGTTTTAAAAAGCATTTTCACCTCTGACTCTTGACGAGCTTTCTCCATCTCCTCTTTGGTGACAACCAAACTTTCCATTTTAGAAACAATCAGGTTGCCTTCCTGGCGGATTAATTCCTTTACTTCCTGCTCCTGCTGTTGATCCAAATAACGGTACCCTAAATTGACGGTCACGTGGAGCAGTGGGCCATTTAAAAACTGGGGATTATCTTTCAATTTCTCTTTCAATTCACTTAACAGGGTATCAAAGGCACACCGGTCGTCCAGGTAAAAGACGAGTCCATCTTTTGTTCCTTTTATGGTTACTGCGGGCTTTGCGGCCATATTAAGCTCACCTCATCACCAAACTATTCAACACTGAACCGCTAAAATCCTGCTTGCCATTAATTTTCTTCCTGCTCAATTTCCACCAGAATCCGGCGGGCCGGGTAGGCCACCAAAAGGGCAAAGATCATATTTAAAATCAGGGAGGGCAAAACTTTTTCAAACAGAAAAGTTTCCACCGGCAAATAAGCCACGCTGATCAGCAGAAACAAACCATACACCATAAATTCAAAGGTGACCAACGCCACAAGTACAGTGATTAAAATGAGAAAGATGTTCTGCTTAAAAATTTTAAAAACCAAACCGGTAAAATAGCCGATCAACGCCATGGTAAACCCGTAAACACCAATCACGCTGCCGTACACCGTATCGTAAAGAAGACCAAAACTAAGGCCTAAAATGAGGCCTTGCACCCGCCCCAAAAAAAGGGCAGCAAAAATGAGGATCACCACCACAAAGCGGGGGACCATGGCCAAGTGAAGGTCAGACCAGCCCGATAAAATCACCTGAACCACAGTCCCTTCCAGCACAAAGAGGATTAAAATGGTAAGGATAAATAAAAAGCGCGTTTTCACTCTTCATTCTCCTCATCATCCGTGTGAGGAATTTCAATGGGCTCCAGGCTGGTCTGTTGCACCACAAATAAAAAATCAAGGTGGTACAGATTGGCTGCAGGCTCCACCAGCGCGGTCTGGGTTAAATCATAGTGATCGGGGGACACTTCTACAATCTTGCCGATATACAAGCCGGGGGGAAAAACGCCCCCAATGCCGGAGGTGATCACCGTCTGCCCCACTTCAAGGGGCGTCTCTTTAGGAATCTTTTCAAACAGCAGGGCCCGCTTCTCCAAATCATATCCTTCGATCACACCAAAAATATTTTCCTGCCCCTGCACCACGGCTGAAATATTAAGGGTGCGGTTCACATCGCTTAACAGTTCAACTTGAGACGTAAACTGAGAAACGCTTTTGATCCGTCCGATCAAGCCGTCGGCGGTGATCACCGCCATATTGGGTTTGATCCCATGTTTTTCCCCCCGATCGATGGTCACCATCTGATACCAACGATCAGGAGAACGGTTTATCACTTGGGCTGACAACAGCGTATATTCGTGTCGATCTTCTTTATAATCCAACATCTCTTTTAGCGCTTGATTTTCCAGTTCTAACTGGCGTATTCGCGCTGACAGCTTGGCGTTATCCTGGAGACTGGCTTTCAGGCGCTGATTTTCGGAATGAAGGACACGCCATTCTCCCATCATCTCAAAGAAACCCGCTATTTCGCGAGCGGGCTTGTAAGCTAAGGACTGAAAAAAACCGAAGGTGTCCCTAATAAACTGCTCTCCCCAGGAGGGTATTGGCCGTTCCTTCAAGGTGAGGCCCACCACCGCTACCATAATGATGGTGCTGACCAAAAGCACAATGAGTCGCCTGTTGGAAAAAAAGGATGGCAAGGCTAAACACCTACTTATTTCTTTGAACTAAACTTGTATTCTAGATAACGTCCCGTGCCTATGGCCACACTGTCCAAAGCGTTTTCAGCCACAATCACCGGAATTCCCGTCTCATTGCTAAGCACCCGGTCTAGGTCCCGCAGCAAGGCCCCTCCTCCGGTAATCACAATCCCTCGGTCCATCACATCGGCGGACAATTCAGGAGGCGCTTTTTCCAATGTAATCTTCACCGCTTCAATAATGGCTTGGACCGTATCCCGCAAGGCTTCGCCAATTTCTTTGGAGCTGACGGATATGGTTTTAGGCAGGCCAGTCACCAGGTCGCGTCCCCTAATCTCCATCGATTCCGACTCGGATCCCTCGGCCGCCGTGCCAATTTCAATCTTTAACTGCTCTGCCGAACGAACACCGATGGCTAAATTGTATTTGCGCTTCACATAATGAATAATCGCTTCATCCATATCATCCCCAGCCACCCTGATGGACTGGCTGGTCACAATGCCACCCATGGAGATGATGGCCACTTCGGTGGTCCCTCCACCAATATCCACAATCATGCTACCGGTCGGTTCCCAGACGGGTAAGTCCGCCCCAATGGCAGCAGCAAAAGGCTCTTCAATGGTGTACACCTCTTTGGCCCCTGCCTGCCGGGTGGCATCTTCCACCGCTCTTTTTTCCACCGCCGTAATCCCGCTGGGAACGCACACCACAATGTTGGGCTTGCGGGAAAGCCAGCTCTTCTTTTTTTGGGCTTGATCGATAAAATATTTCATCATGATGGCCGTCGTTTCAAAATCGGCAATGACGCCGTCTTTCATCGGTCTGACGGCCACAATGTGACCGGGCGTCCGTCCAATCATTTTTTTAGCTTCATCGCCTACCGCTTCGACAGCTCCTGTATCGGTACGGATGGCCACTACTGAGGGTTCCCGCACGATAACCCCTTTTCCTTTAATATAAACGAGTGTGTTTGCTGTTCCCAGATCAATGCCCATATCTCTCGTCCATCCGCCAAACATGATTGATGCTCCCTTCAACCTAAATTGTCACGTCACCGCTCGACTAAAGATAGCCCTTTTCCTTTAAACTAATATATCGGTCGGCCCCAATGATCAAATGATCCAAACACTCAATTCCTAATATCTCTCCAGCCTCCTTCAAGCGCCGGGTCACCTGAATATCCTCATGGCTGGGGGTTGGATCGCCACTGGGATGATTATGGGCCACGATAATGGAGGCGGCACTCCATTTTAAAGCCTCTTTATACACTTCCCTGGGATGTACAATGGATGCATTCAAACTGCCTACAAAAACAGTTTTTTCAAATACCACTTGGTTTTTTGTATTTAAATACAAACAGTAAAACTTCTCCTGTGATTCCAGTTGCAAACGTTCGATCAGATAGGCGGCTGCATCTTGGGGTGAACGAATAACCGCCTGCTCCTTGGCTTTCTGAGCCACCCGTCGTCCCAATTCAACGCCTGCTTTAATCTGAACGGCCTTGGCTTGTCCAATGCCTTTGATCTGCATTAATTCATCAATGCTAATATCATACAAACGCCGGATGGAGCCGATCTCCTTCAACAGGCGGGAGGCCAGTTGAAGGACCGATTCCCGATGCGTTCCTGTGCGCAGTAAAATGGCTAGCAACTCCTGATTAGATAAGGCTTCGGCCCCTTCGCGGATCATGCGCTCCCGCGGCCGTTCTTCCAAAGGGTAATCTCGGACCATTAAACCATGCTTGTCCGGATGCATTTTTCCCCTCCGAAAGTTGTATTAAAAGCCATTTTCACAAATCTTCCCTTAGGTTCTGACAACAAGCATGGTTTTATTTTAACAGGTATAACAGGAAAAGTGTAGCATCGCTCCCACTCTTTACTACTTTCGACGGAGGACCCATTTTTTTGACGTAATATGACAGGATAAGGTGAAAATATCTCCTTCTGTGGCCAGCATTTAAGCTATAATAAAGGTATATGTTTCCTATTTTGGAGGAGGTCTCCTGCATGATTACATTTGCACGTAAAGGAAATAAAAAAATAGTCTAATAGACCTAACTTTATTGGACCGACAAGAAATTAAACTGGATATTCCTGAAACAAGTGATCTGGCCCGACAAATGCAAATGATGG
>CALFAC010000021.1 GCA_937927935.1 uncultured Bacillaceae bacterium | reverse complement strand
TAGGTGTGGCCGTAGCCAGTGTTGCCCTAGGTGCAACTGTGATCGAAAAGCATTTCACTTTGTCTCGGGCCGATGGTGGAGTGGATGCTGCCTTTTCCCTTGAACCCCAAGAGATGAAAATGTTGGTGGAAGAAACGAAAAAAGCCTGGCAGGCATTGGGGAAAGTGCGTTACGGCCCCACGAAACAAGAGCGATCCTCATTGAAATTTAGACGTTCTCTATATGTCGCAAAGGATATGAAAGCCGGTGAAAAGTTTACCAAAGAAAACCTGCGTGTTATTAGACCAGGATACGGTTTGGCTCCGAAATACTATGACACGCTTTTGGGGATGGAAGTCAAAAAAGATGTAAAAAAAGGAACACCGGTGAGCTGGGAGTTACTAAAAATGTAGATTAGGAGGAAAACAATCATGGACATCGCCCTTTTATCAATTGTCAACAGTTTGGGTCAAGTCCATTACCATGCCTCGCTTATGGTGATGAAACAGGTGATGAACAGTGCGGAACTGCAGGGGGAAGCTATGTTAAAGTTGATGGGGACTGCCGATGTGCAGGCGATTCAACATGCCGCTCAACCCCATTTGGGCGCAAACATTGATCTTAAGTTATAGCGTAAATCAAGTTGATGTAATTAGTAAAGGAGTAACCATGGAAAATGGCCCAACATCACAGTATAAGGATACCGGCCCATCATAATATTTACCTGGGTACATCAAATAGGGAGTTGCGGATCGATTTTGCCCTTCCCCAGCAAGGGTTAAATTCCCATACCGGACTCTTAATTTTGGTCCCTGGTTTTGGAGCTCATATTGATTCAAAAGTATATCGGAAAATGAGAGAGCAGTTTGCGGATCAATACAACCTTGTCACCATACAATGTCACTATTTCGGCAGTCAATTTATGCAGGGATCAAATAATTTTACCTTATTTGGACTTCAATCCCTTTTTAGTCAAGATGAAATAAAAAAATAGCGCAGGACAATAAGGCATTTTTTGATCTTTTGTTAAAGAAAAAAATGTTACGCTTTCCGCCTTGGCTAGTCTAGATGAAACATTGGAAGATTTTAACGATATGGGCTATATGCAGGCCATCGATCTGATCACAGCCATTGAAGCGGTAAAAATAATATTAAGGGAGAATCGATTATCATTTAATGCCAAAAGAATGATTGGCTATGGCCATTCCCACGGTGCTTATCTCGTACGTTTGTGTAATCGGCTGGTGCCTCATCTTTTTTCGTTTATCATTGATAATTCGGCCTGGATTGAACCTGTCTATTTATTCAGTAACAGGTATCTATATCAGAATTTGGGTAAAGCCAGATTACGCATCGAGTTTGATTATTTGGCCAAGAAGGTCATACAGAACAAACACAATCTAAACCTGGAGAAGCTTTATCAAGATTATACAGGGACGGCCCAAATTATCACTTTTCAGGGGGACAACGATAATTTGGTGAACCACTGGGCCAAAAAGTCGCTCATTGAGTCACTCCGTCATTCCACCTTTATTTTGGTCACGGAACGGGATATCGATCATAAAAAATACAAAACGAACACCCATGGTCTGGGGGCAGATTTTCTGGAGTTGTTTGACTACGCTTTACAATATGAGTCGCCAGCAGATGTTAGCGTAGATGTGGAATGGAATTACTCCTTAAACTTTGACGGCGTGACGATCGATGTTAGTAATCCCATGGGCCTGCCCGTCTTTAAGTATCAATTCAGCGACCAATTGCATTGATAAGAATGCACATTGTCTCTTGATACAGTCGTAGCTTATGGGCTAGAGGGAATGAATTCGCGAAAGGGGTACCATGATTTGGGTACAATGGAAGACATAATTATCCTGAGACCCCTAACTTTTGAAGGACCATCTTTTAGAAAGGAGAGGGAGCTGGATCTATTCCAAAAACGGGAAAATGAGATAGAAAAACAATTGGAGCACCTCTCACCTCTTCAGGAAACAGAAGGGGTGAAAGAGGGGGATTAAATCTGAAGTTAGAGGGTAGCCGGATCAAGTTTAGGGAAAAAGGCTAAAGCTTGTTTACGGCGTCTATTCAATGAGATTAATGTTGTAAAAAAAAATGGAAGGTGGAAGAGGTAGAGGACCGGTTGGTAGAGACCTAAAAAATGTGTGATGTGAGTTATGCTTGCCCCATGTGATATGGTGTTGCACCGTGATTTATCCACAAATTCGTTGTGCATAAGTTATATTTTTGTGGATAAAACTGGGGTTAAGTTGGGGATTACATTAGGAGCGGCCAATTTAAATACAGAATCTGAAGGCTAGAAAGTAGATTGTTAAACCTAAGTCAATAATGATTTTTGTATTAAGTATTATTTTAATAATGGTAAAGATAAATTGTCCCATAAATACTGGAATAAATACATATCCACATTTTGGTGTGGATAATCCTCAATATTTGTGGATAACAATGTGGGTGGTTTGGGGAAAGTTTATAAAAGAGAAAGAATCGAATGTTTAAAATAGAACCACCTTTTTTTTTGGTATGAATTAAAGCATGTTCAGGAGAGTCGGAGCCAGGCATGGTGGATCAGTGGCCGGAAGAATGGCTAAAGCCGAAAAATATACGATTGCGTTTAGCCAGCATGGATCCTGAAGCCCGCATGTATTACTATGAATATCGGGAGAAAGCAATAAGAGATATAACTTCCATCAGTGAAGATGGACGTGAAGAAAATTTGAAAAAGCGATGGTATGGCCAAATGTACAGGTTTATCCACAAATTGGTGTGGATAAACCCTTATGTTTTGGGATATCT
>CALFAC010000020.1 GCA_937927935.1 uncultured Bacillaceae bacterium | reverse complement strand
TTGTTTACTATTAAATAAAGTAGATAAAGGTAAATATAGCGGATACAGGTCGATGAGATAAGTTGCCACTAGCGGTGATTGGCAGGGCAGCGTTGGGCGTGAAATGAGGAGGTGATGACGATGGGCCCATTTCGGTTTAGCTATCCCATCCGGGTGCGCTATTCAGAAATTGATGGACAAAAAGTGGTTTTTAATGCCCATTATTTAACCTATTTAGATGTGGCCGTTGTAGAGTATTTTCGGAAGGTGATTGGACCCGATTTTTTAAAGCTGCCGGAAGGGTATTTTGACATTGCTTTGGTTAGGGTGTCCATCGACTTTAAACAACCGGCCCGCCTGGATGACGTGATCGATGTGCATTGCCGGATTACGCGGTTAGGCAATTCCAGCATGAATTTTGAGTATATGATCACGCGAGATAACGAGGTATTGGTTGAGGCGGAATCAGTTCAGGTGAACTTTAATCCTACAACTGGAAAATCACAGCCAATTCCTGAAGAGATTAGAAGAAAAATTAAAGCGTTTGAAAATCTGCCCTAACTGATAGATTAGGAAGGATAGATTAGGAAGGAAAGGGGCCTACCATTGACCACTGTAACCTTGCAACAGATTTTTCAGGGGATTTATTTGCTTCGCTTGCCGCTCCCGTTTCGTTTAAATCACGTTAATAGCTTTTTAATCGAAGGGGAGAAGGGTTACACCATTATTGATGCAGGTTTACATACGGAAAAAACGGCTCAAATCTGGGATGAAGTTCTCAAGGGCCGTCCAGTTGAAAAAATAATCATCACGCATTATCATCCTGATCATTATGGTTTTGCGGGCCAATTGCAGCAAAAGACGGGGTCTCCCGTCTATATGTCGGCCACCGATGCCCGAGTCGTGCGTCAGTTTTGGACTGCCGACTATCTGGGGCATGTCCGCCAATTTTATAGTGCCTGTGGGTTACCGGACTCATTGATCGAACAGTTGAATAGCACCGTGGGCAGACAAGGTTTAGCCATTTCTAGCCATCCTGAAACGGATGGCTCTTTATGCGATGGTCAAACAATACAAATGGGAAGCAAGGATTACACGGTCATAGCCACGCCAGGTCATGCTGACGGAATGGTTTGTTTTTATCAACCTGAAACCAAACTGCTCTTTGCGGCCGATCATATTTTGCCCCACATCACGCCTAACGTCACCTATTGGCCATTAAGTGATCCGAACCCGCTCAAGTCTTATCTAGACTCTTTAAATAAAATGAAACAATTTGATGTGGAATGGGTGATTCCTTCTCACGGAGAACCGTTTAAGGGCATGTTGGCAAGGATAGAGCAAATTATAGAGCATCATCAGCAGCGCTTAGAGAGTCTGTTACAGCGGCTCACCCAATGGACGACGATCCATCAAGCCTGTTTACATCTGTTTGGTGATCGAAACTTAAATACTCACGACCTGCGCTTTGCCATAGGGGAAACAGTAGCCCATCTTGAATATTTGGTGCATTTGGGTGAAGTTGTTAAGATGGAAAATCAGAAGGGATGGTGGCTGTATCAACGCCGTTGACATGACTAAAATATCAGTGAGAATAGAGCGGACGTTACGGTGGATAAACTTTAAAATTTAAGAAAACTGTAGGCTTAGGCCTAATTTCGTTTCCCGTAAGCACCACCCCTTTTTTGCAGTCATAAAATAACTTGACTGTAGCCTTTGCCTTGTATTTTGGAGCCCGTGCAAGGAGGGGTGCTTATTGAAGGGAAATGAGCAGCATGCGAAGCCTTTGTTGACCAACCGGGAAAGAGAAGTGTTTGAGTTATTGGTTCAGGATAAAACCACCAAGGAGATTGCAGAACAGCTTTTCATTAGTGAGAAAACGGTCCGGAACCATATTTCCAATGTAATGCAAAAGTTGGGTGTAAAAGGGCGATCTCAGGCGGTCGTTGAACTGGTCCGTCTTGGTGAATTGGATATTTAATGGATAGCTCCCGTGGCGGGAGCTATTTTTATGCCATCTGGCTTGCCCTTTTATGTCATAATAAAAATAATTGACTGTACAGGTTTAAATCTCAATTTTTAAAATTTGGAGAGG
>CALFAC010000019.1 GCA_937927935.1 uncultured Bacillaceae bacterium | reverse complement strand
GAACCCATTCATCCCCGGCCATTATCGCTGGATCGATCTCTTCACTCCATTGTTCTAAGGGGGATTCCTTCGAGGTATAGTGACTGTCTCCTATCACCACACCATACTTATTGACAAAAGGGGCTTCCAGCTGACGGGCCTCTTCAGGAAAGACAGGGGCATTGATCTGATGAGGCATAGTGCCATCTATCTTGGGAGATTTTAATTTGGCTCTATCCGCTGAGTGGTGCTGTTCCGTTTTGTCACCCTTTGGACGGTTTTTTTGTGACATCTGGGCGGCACCTCCTTTTTTGTTCTCTTCGATTAATGTGTGCGGTTGGCTCAAGTTTTATGTGCTCTTATAGGGAGAGGATTTCATCTTACACTTCTTTATAAATTGACGCCATTGTGTTTTTGGTTTTAGGGTGGCAAGCATAACGTTTGAACCGCCATCCAAGTCATGCTATAGTAACGTTAATAAATAGTTATTATCATAAGAACTAATTGTTATAATTTACATGGGAAGCTTCCTCTAACAGTCGAAAGTAAGAAGTGAAGCGGAGGGGATGGAATGACGGAGATGACTGAAGATGAGGTTTATGATGCAGGGCCAACGGGATGCGGTGAACTGATCATGAATGTTTTTCGAAAAATGAAAGCGTTGGCACCGGGCCAAGTTTTAAAAGTGATCTCTTATGACCTAGGAGCCCGGGAAGATTTGCCTGCTTGGTGCCGGCTTCAGGGTCACCAATTGCTTCAGGTGAAAGATATCGATGGAAAACAACATTATTGGATTAAAAAGAGAGAAGATAAGGAGGAATTGTCATGTCCAAAAAATTAGCTGTTAGCATTACCCATGCTAAAAATGATACAGATAAAGCGACCGTGGCCTTTGTGGTGGCCAATGCGGCGGTGGCTTCAGGTCAGGAAACGGTGGTCTTTTTAAATGTGGAGGGAGCTTACTTAGCGGAGCAGGGTTATGCCGATGATATTCATGAAGAAGGGTTCGCCCCCTTGAAAGAGCTGATGGATCAATTTGTTGAAGCGGGTGGACAAATTTGGGTGTGTAGCCCCTGCTTTAAAAAGCGCAATCTAGATGAAAACAAATTGATTAAGGGTGCCACCATTGTGGGCGGTGCTAAGTTGGTTGAATTTCTGTCCCAAGGAGCAGCATGCATCACCTACTAGGGGGTGGGGTGGATGGAGTTTAAAGTCGATGCCATGTGTGATGGCGGGGACCTGGACTGTGGCTCAGGTTTGTTGCTGATTATTAAGAAAAGTATGGATCCTTTAAAGCCTGGGCAGGTGTTGGAAGTACGCAGCCGGGAAAAAACGGTGGCTGAAGATCTGCCGGCCTGGTGCCGCATGGTGAACCATCAATTTTTGGGGTCACAGCCGAGGGAAAACACCACCAGTTACTACATAAGAAAAGGTGGACAAGAGCAGGACGATTCGCTCAAGACCGATTTGGAAGCGGCACGAGGTTACCAATGGTCGGTCCGCATTCAGGGAGAAGAGGGATTGGCGGCCAAGATCTACTCCCGCAACCAAACCCTGTATAGTGGGCAACCCGCTGACTTTAGTCCCACTGTTGAGGCTCCCAGTGCCATTGATTATCTTTTGGCGGCCTTGGGGTCCGATCTTTTAGTGGGGATGAAAGCCATTTGTTCTCGCCAAAACATTGAGATTGATGAACTGGAATTGACCCTGAAATGTGGCTTAGAGAATGTCTTGTATCACCTGCAGCTAGAGGAGGAGGGGAGTCCTGCTTTAGACAAGGTGACCGGTACCCTTTACCTTTCCTCTCCGGCGGAGGATGGGGCGATAGAGGCCGCCTGGCAGACCACACTGGAGCGCTCACCTCTCTACCAAACGTTGCAAAAAGCGGTCCCCATCCAGATTAAATTACAGATCATAGATTAAGGGGGGGTTACATGAGTTTGCCTTCCTTTCCCACCACAGTGGTGGGCAGCTGGCCGCGCCCCAAGTTCCTGTTACGCGCTTTAAGGGATAAACGGGCCGGGCGTATGACAGAGGAGGAGTTTCATAAGCTGGCAGATCAAGCCGTCTTGGAGTGTTTACGCTACCAGCATGAAGCCGGGATAGATATAGTCTCCGATGGTGAACAACGGCGGGACAATTTTGTCTCCTTTGTGGCTGAAAAACTGGAAAATGTGAGAATGCTGAAGGTTTCGGAGCTCTTGGACTACATTAAGGATAAAGCCAGTTTTGAAGAGATTTTGGGCTCGTTAGATGTTCCCGCCTATTCTCTAACCAATCCGGGAGCAACAGGTCCCATTAGGCGCTGTCAGCCCATTGCCTTGGATGAGTATCAGTTTTTGAGGCAACATACGGATCGGCCGATTAAAATTGCGTTACCCGGACCTTATCTCTTAACTCGCTCCATGTGGATCGAAGGATTATCCACCGCCACTTACCCCACAAAAGAAGATTTGGCCGTTGATGTGGTGCGTGTTTTGCGTGAAGAGGTGGCGGATCTGATTGATGCCGGCGTTGATTTTATTCAGTTTGATGAGCCGGTTTTGACGGAGCTGGTTTTTACCCAGAAGAATGCCAACCGAACCTTTATGTGTGGAGTATTGACAGCCAAACGAGATGTTCAGGAAGAGCTTCGCTTGGCCACTCAATTAATCAATCAGGTGACAGAGGGATTTTTGGGAAAAGGCACGCGGATGGGGATCCATATTTGTCGGGGTAATTGGAGCACCAATGAGGAGGTTTTACTCAGGGGACCTTATCATCCTTTAATGCGTTATCTGACCGAGATGAAGCTGGACCAATTGATTTTGGAATACGCCACCCCCCGGGCTGGTGAACTGGAAGCTTTACTAAGCTTGGACGAGAAAGAGATTGGCTTAGGTGTGGTCAATCCTCGGACAGATCAGGTGGAAAATGTGGAAGAGATTGTAGACAAGGTGGAGCAGCTTCTTAAGATTCGACCGGGGAGCACCATTTTCCTTAACCCCGATTGCGGCTTTGGTACCTTTGCCCAACGGCCCATGAATACTGTTGAACAAGCTTTTAAGAAGCTGGAGACGATGGTGGCAGCAGCCAAACAGTTACGTCAACTGCATGGATAAGGAGGTTCTTTCTGTGAGTACAATGCTTTTTAAAGTGGAAGGAGAGGCCAAAAGCATACGCACCGACCTAAAAAGCAGGCATCATACTTGGGTGATTGATGAGCCGGTAACGATGGGAGGAGAGGATCGTGGGCCGGATCCTTTAAGTTCTCTCCTTGGTGCCTGGGCGGCCTGTGAAAATGTGACGGCCCGTATCGTTGCCAAGGAACTAAATTTTAACATTCAAAAGATGGAATTCCAAGTGGAGGGTGTCCTTGACCCCCGAGGATTTATGGGGGATCCCAATGTAAAGCCATACTTTCAAGAAGTCTCCATCAAGGTATTGGTCACCACTGATGAACCGGAAGAACGAGTGAAGGAATTGGGACGCATCACCGATGCCCGCTGTCCCATCTATACCACCTTTCAAGCGGCAGGCATTAAGCTGCATTCAGAGTGGATCAAGGTATAATTGAGCTTTTAAGAGATATGATCGTTTTTTAAGTTTTAAAGTGTCAAATGAAAAGAACACTCCCCTCGGCTTGTTTACCTTGGGGAGTGTTTTATTTAGAT
>CALFAC010000018.1 GCA_937927935.1 uncultured Bacillaceae bacterium | reverse complement strand
TGATCAGTTAGCGGAGTGTAATCCATAAAAACGAAAAGCGGGTTTAGACCCGCTTTTCTTCGTTTGATCTATTTTTAGCCAGATACTCGGCGACCAGTTGATCCACTTCTTTTTTTAACTCTTCCACCATGGTTTCTTCCGGAACCTTACGCACAATTTTTCCGTGGCGAAAAAGCAGGCCTTCCCCTCGGGCTCCGGCAATCCCAATGTCAGCTTCCCGCGCTTCTCCGGGACCATTGACGGCACACCCCAAAACAGCCACTTTGATGGGAACGTTTATTTTCGAAATATATTCTTCAACCTCATTGGCAATAGAAATAAGATCGATTTCAATGCGGCCACAGGTGGGACAAGAGATTAAGGTGGCTGCATTGGAGGCTAAACCAAAAGCTTTTAATAGTTCTTTAGCCACTTTAACTTCTTCGACTGGATCGGCACTTAAGGAGATCCTGATGGTGGATCCAATACCCTGGGCCAATAGGGCCCCCAACCCCGCTGCGCTTTTGATGGTGCCGGAAAATTGAGTTCCCGCTTCAGTGATCCCCAGATGAAGGGGATAAGGAAACGCTTCAGCTGCTTTTTGATAAGCGGCTATCGCCAAGCGAACATCGGACGCTTTGAGTGAAACGACAATATCCTCAAAATCAAGCTCCCTTAAAATGTTGATATGATACAATGCGCTTTCAACCATACCTTCGGCGGTTGGATATCCATATTTCTCCAAAATCCGCTTTTCTAAAGAACCGGCGTTAACCCCGATGCGTATGGGAATGCCCCGCTCTTTAGCCGCTTTCACCACCGCTTCCACTCGTTCCTTTTTACCAATGTTACCTGGATTGATGCGGATTTTATCAACGCCATTTTCAATGGCTTTTAAAGCCAGTCTATAGTCAAAGTGAATATCAGCCACCAACGGAATCTGGATCTCTTTTTTAATCTCAGCAATGGCTTCAGCCGCTTTCATATCGGGGCAAGCCACCCGAACGATTTGGCAGCCGGCTTCTTCCAGACGTCTGATCTGCTCAACCGTTGCCTTTACATCGTGGGTTTTGGTGGTGGTCATGCTTTGAATCACCACCTGATCATTACCGCCAATGGTGATGTTGCCCACTTTCACCGGACGCGTCTCTTTGCGGTGGTACATCGATATCGCTCCTTTTATGTAGGACAATAAATTAAAAAATCGCTTATAACTTCGTGTTCATTATACCGTATGATTTAGCAGAAAAAAAAGACTTAACGACCAATGATTCGCTAAGTCAGGATCATAAAGTGCTCTTGTTCAATTCGTTTAAAATGTTACACCATTCCGCCGTGCTTCTTTATGATGGCCATCGCTTCTTCATAATCTTTATTATCCACGACGACGGTAAGTACAATGTCGGTACCCATGTTTGTTTTATCACCTCCGGCACTCATGCCTGAGGCACTGGGATCGGCACTAACCAATACACTTTGATCACGATTGAAGGTGGTGTTGTAAACGGCGTTAGCTAAGCCTGGGTAGCGGCCGGTAATGGGGTTGTGAAGACGGGTATCCCAATCGGTGACCGGATGTTCACTGATCCGGTCAATGTTTAAATCAATCACGTTTAACGAGTTTAGTGCTTTTTGCGCTTGTTGGGCTGCATGAAGTGTGGTAAACCCTGCAATAATGGCTTTTTCATTGGTTCTTTCCTTTTCCATCTGCTGATCTCCTTCATAAGAATTTATTTCATTTAATACTATTGCGCTTTAACATCTATACTATTCAATAGAGGAAGAACGCAAGCGATTTGACATAAATGAGAAAACTTAAATATAATTTCTAAAATAGATTGAAGAGAAAAAGTGGAGCAAGCTGAGACTGGCGGGTTGAACGTCATGCGTCTCTTTATTGATTTGTGGTGGTTCTTTAAACAGGAGAAAAAAAGCTACAGCATAGGTATTATTCTGCTTGTCCTTGTTTCCTTACTTTCTCTTATACCGCCTCATGCGGTGGGCGCCATTGTGGATCAAATGGCCAGTGGTACGTTGGAGAAAGATGAGCTTGTATTGTGGCTTCTTCTCTTGCTGGCCTCAGGCGGGCTGGCCTACTGTTTTAGATTGGGTTGGCGCCTGCTTATTTTTGGTGCCTCCCTTAGGCTGGGGCGCCATTTGCGCAATCGGCTATATCAGCACTTCACCTTACAAAACCCACAGTTTTACCAGAAAGAACGGATTGGCGACCTCCTGGCCCACGTGACCAACGATGTACAGGCGGTTGAAGCCACGGCGGGTGAAGGAATACTCACCTTGGTGGATTCCATTACCATGGGTAGCCTTGTGCTTTTCATCATGTTTTTCACCATCCATGCGCCGCTGACGGTATTGGTGTTGATTCCCATGCCCATCATGGCATTGGCCACCGGGTATTACGGGAAGCTTTTGCATCACCGCTTTCAGCAAGCTCAAGCCGCTTTTTCTGAATTAAATAATCAGGTTCAGGAAAACATTTCGGGGCAGCGGGTGATCAAAGCCTTTGGACAGGAAGAGCAGGAAAAGATTTTATTTAAAAATCAGTCACGCCAAGTGGTTGCTAAAAACATTGGGGTGGCCCGCATTGATGCCTTATATGATCCGACCATTGCCATCATTGTAGGAATTTCATTTTTTTTGGCCATCGGATTTGGTTCCTGGTTTATTATCAAAGGCGAGCTAACGGTGGGTCAATTAACCACCTTTACCATGTATCTCGGCCTGTTGGTGTGGCCCATGCTTGCTTTTGGGTGGTTGTTTAACATTGTTGAACGGGGGCGGGCTTCCTATGACCGTATCCAACGCCTTTTATCCAGGCGGCCTCAGATTGGCGATCGCACAGGGGCTGTCACCACGAAACCTGCAGGCGATATTTTATTTAAAATTCAGTCTTTCACCTATCCTGATCAAAAGAGGCCCGCATTAAAAGAGATTAATTTTTCCATACGGCAAGGGGAGCTGGTGGGTATTACCGGTCCCACAGGCGCAGGCAAGACCACGTTGTTACGTCTGTTAATGCGCCAGTTTGAGCTGACCGATGGCGACATATTGATTGGTGAACATTCCATCAAGGAATACAGTTTGTCCGCCTTGCGCCAACAAATCGGCTACGTTCCTCAAGATCATATTCTTTTCTCAACAACGATACGTGAAAATATTGCCTTGGCTAAACCAGATGCTTCCTTGGAAGAGATTGAGGAGGCGGCCCGCATCGCTTGCATTGACCAGGACATTTTAGGTTTTGAACTGGGCTATGAAACGCCGGTAGGAGAGAGGGGGGTGACCCTTTCTGGCGGACAAAAACAGCGCATCGCGATTGCCCGGGCCCTTTTAGTTGATCCTGAGATTTTAATTCTGGATGATTGCCTATCAGCGGTGGATGCCCAAACCGAACAGGTTATTTTGGAACGGCTCCTAAAGTTTCGCCAAGGGAAAACAACGCTTTTGGCTTCCCATCGTTTACGCAATCTTGAGCTGGCCCATACCATTGTGGTGCTCCAAGGCGGTGAAGTAAAGGAGATGGGTCCCCATGCTGTCTTAATGGCTCAGGGGGGATGGTATCAAACAATGTATCGGCAACAACAGCTAGCGTTAGAGGTGGAAAAGGGGAGAGTATTGTGAGGGCAGCACAAACCGGAGTAAGTCCTATTGAGGAAGGTGAGCAAAAAGCACAAAAAGAGGTTTTGAAGCGACTACTGTCCTATGCTTTCCCCTATTGGAAAGTGCTCCTATTTGCCTTTTTCTTGCTGATGCTGGCGACAGGGCTGGAACTGATTGGTCCCATTTTGGTCCAAATGTTTATTGATGACCATTTAATACCAAAGAACTTTGATGTACCACGCATCACTTTGTTAGCCTCCTGTTATTTTGTTTTCTACATTGGGGCCGCGATCTCCATGTATTATCAAGATTACTTGTTTCAGCGTACAGCCCATTATATTATTCAAGATATACGCACCCACATTTTTGGATGTATACAGCATTTTAGTATACGTTTTTTTGACCGGATGCCAACAGGCGCGTTAGTATCCCGCATCACCAACGATACAGAAGCCATTAAGGAGCTTTATGTCCGGGTGTTATCCATCTTCTTGCAAAGCAGCATCTTTTTGGTTGGTATCTTTATCGCCATGTTTTACCTAAACAGTAGGCTGGCCTTTTTTTGCCTTTTGTTAGTACCTGTTATCTTACTTTTAATGGGGGTTTATCAGCGGTTAAGTCGGCAAGCGTATCAATTAACACGGCAGAAATTAAGTCAAATTAATGCTTATCTCATTGAATCATTGCAAGGCATGGAAATGATTCAGGCTTTTAATCAAGAGCGTAGATTTCGTCAACAGTTTTACCATCTGACCCACCAACATTATCAGGCCCATCTTAAAACGGTACGCTTAAACGCTCTGTTGTTAAGACCGGCCACCGATTTTATATATCTGGTGATCATCGTGCTGATCCTTGGGTATTTTGGTCAGCGCTCTTTTGTCAGCAGTGTGGAGATTGGGGTGGTGTGGGCATTTGTCACGTATTTGGACCGCTTTTTTGAACCGATCAACACCATGATGCAAAATTTGGCCCCTGTTCAACAAGCGCTGGTGGCTGGAGAAAGGGTGTTTGGGCTTTTGGACCAACAAGAAGAGGAGTGGCTAGCCACTACAAAGAGGGGAGTAGCAGATTTTAGCATCGAAAAAGGAAAAATCGAATTTAAAAATGTCTCCTTTAGTTATCTGGATGGGCAGCCGGTTTTAAAAAACATTTCATTTGTTATACAACCAGGACAAACAGTGGCTTTCGTTGGGCCCACTGGCAGCGGAAAAAGTACAGTGGCTAATCTATTGCTTGGTTTTTACCAGATCAGCCAAGGGCAAATCTTAATCGATGATCGTCCCCTAGAGATGTATTCGCTCAAGGAACTGAGGAAAAAAATCGGTTTGGTGCATCAGGATCCGTTTCTTTTTGCCGGAACCATCCGCTCCAACATCACGTTAAACGATTCCTCCCTCAGTGCTGAGGAGATGGAGCAAGCCGTCAAGTGGGTGCAGGCCGATTCATGGATTGAACAGTTACCTCAGCAATATGACCAACCGGTTAAGGAGCGAGGGAGCACCTTGTCCACAGGCGAGCGGCAGTTGATCAGTCTGGCTCGCACGTTGGTCAGGAAGCCAAAAATTTTAATTTTGGATGAGGCTACGGCCAATATTGACACAGAAACGGAAGAGAAAATAAAAGCCGCATTAGATTTGGCTACCCAAAACAGGACAGTGGTGATGATTGCTCACCGTCTGTCCACTGTGGAAGAGGCTGATCAAATTTTTGTTCTTTACAAAGGGGAAATTGTGGAACAAGGCACCCATCAAGATTTGCTGACCCTAGGTGGCCTTTATAAAAAAATGTACCAGTTGCAACGGGGAGAATAATTTCAGTTTGATCATTTTTCCGGACGACAACCGTCCGGTTTTTTTATGGCATAAATGGAGTGAATAGGGGCATTTTAAATAGATGAGAAAGGAGTGAAGCGATATGACGGTACAGACCCAACTTCAACAAGCGATTTCATCAGCTAAAAGCGTAGAAGCAAGCTTATCACAATTTGCTTTGGAAACACAAAATCCACAAGCCAAACAACTGTATCAGCAATTGGCCGAGCAGCAAAAAAACATTGTAATCCAGCTGGAAGGCCGCTATCAGCAAATATTGGAAGAAGAACCTCAATTTAAGCAGCAACAATAACGGCCCAGGGGCAAGATCCGATCTGCGTCAGGGTCTTGCCCTTATATTCAGGGAGGGGGAAATGCATGACTGTTGCCAGCCAGTTGAAACAAACCATTGCCGCATTAAAAGGGGTTACCTCCAATGTTGAAATCTATGCTTTACATCATCCCGATCCCCAGGTGAAAGCTCTTTTTCAAGGGTGCCATCAAGATCTGAGTGCGATTTTAAGTGACCTCAATCAACGGCTCAAACAGGTTGAATTTGAAGAACCTCAATTTAAAGGCTTTTAATCTAGGGCCGGTGTTGAAAAAGGGGAGTCAAAGTATGCCTGAATGGCTCATCATCGTATTTACAACTTTAGGCTTCTATATTCTGCTGGTGTTAGCGATACCTCTTTTTGGCCGAAAATCGGTAGCCAGCATGACCCTCTATGATTTTGTAACCGGAATGGTTATGGCGGTTATCATCGCCCTGACGGCCCTGGGCGTTGTGGAGCGCTTCGCTTATGGTTTGCTCGGCTTATTTGTTTGGTCTGTTGGAATGATATTGGTCCAATATCTGATTCAAAACTGGCCCCCCCTTCACAATCACGTTTACGGCCAGGAACTGATGCTCATAAAAAATGGAAAGGTTATGGAAGAAAATCTGAATCAAGCCAAGATGACCGGCTCAGAACTACTTTCTCAACTGAGACGAAAAAATATATTTAACGTGGCTGATGTGGAATTTGCTGTACTGGAACCTAATGGTGATATTTCTGCACTGTTAAAAAGGGAAAAACAGACACTAACCCCTCAGGATATGCGCCTGACTGTCAGTCAAGTTAAAGAGCCACAAGCGGTGATTGTAGACGGAAAAATTATGGATGAGCCGCTGGCCGCCATCGGCTTAAACCGCTCTTGGCTCATGACGGAATTGGAAAAGGCAGGGGTAAATCCTGAAAATGTTTTTTTGGCTCAAGTGGATTCCATGGGTGAACTGTATCTTGATCTGTATGATGATCAGCTCCAGCCGCCCCAACCTAAGGGGAAAGCTTTACTTTTGGCCACATTGAAGCGCATTGAGGCGGACTTGCTTGCCTTTAGTCTAGAGACAGAAAATCCAGTTTGGAAGAAAAAATATAGTGATTATGCCAAACAGGTGCGCACCATCACGGAGCGCCTGGAGCCCCATTTATCCACGTGAGGTGAAGGATGTGTCTAACAGCAAACAAAAAAAATTGACACCCGCACAAAAAGAGTACCAACAATTTGCCAATCAGCGAAATCCGGAACGACCTATCTGGTCAAATTGTTTGCGGGCCTTTCTCGTCGGTGGACTTATCTGTACATTGGGGCAGGCTATCTCTCTATTCTATACCACCTTTTTTGATTTCACAGAGCGCACCGCCAGTGATCCGACGGCGGCCACCTTAATCTTTATAGCTGCTTTGCTCACCGGTTTAGGGGTGTATGATCATTTGGCCCAATGGGCAGGGGCTGGAACGGCTGTTCCTGTCACCGGTTTTTCCAATGCCATTGCCTCGGCGGCCATCGAGCATCGCAGTGAAGGTTTTATCCTGGGGGTTGGGGGCAATATGTTTAAACTGGCCGGACCCGTCATTGTTTATGGTGTAGTGGCTGCCTTTTTCGTTGGTCTTATTCGCTACATATTGATGAGTTTAGGAGGATAGCCGTGTTAAAGGGGCATCGCACATGGATTTTTTCCACACAACCTGCTGTCGCTTCTGCCGCCACTGTGGTTGGTCCTTTTGAAGGAAAGGGGCCTTTGGCCACTGATTTTGACCTGATTCATGGAGATACTTGGCTCAATCAGGATAGCTGGGAAAAAGCGGAACGGCGTTTGTTGGAAGAAGCTTGTCAATTGGCGATAAAAAAAGCAGGACTACAGAAAGAACAGGTACAGTTTTTTATTGGTGGCGATTTAATGTCCCAGTTAATATCGAGCAGCTTTGCAGCCCGCACGCTCACCGTCCCTTTTTTAGGAGTGTTTAGCGCCTGTTCCACTTCAATGGAAAGTTTAGCTTTATCGGCCCTGTTGGTGGACAGCGGCAATGCCCATACCGTATTAAGTGGTACCTGCAGCCACAACTCGTCGGTGGAAAAAACCTTTCGCTATCCTACGGAATACGGAGGTCAAAAACCACCCACGGCCCAGTGGTCGGTAACAGGGGCAGGGGCGGTGGTGGTCCAATCCAATGAAAAAAAGACAGCAGATACCGGGCTATCCATCACGGCAGCCACCATCGGGCGCGTGGTGGATATGGGACTGACGGATCCGTTCAACATGGGGGCCGCCATGGCGCCGGCTGCGGTCGATACCATAGAAGCCCACTTTCGTGATACCCAAACCAGCTTTAAAGATTTTGATTTGATCATTACCGGTGATTTAGGCCGAGTTGGGTACAAAATCGCCTACGATCTATTTAAAAAAAATGGCTGGGAAGTTAGTGAGGAGAAGTTTCAAGATTGTGGCGTGCTGATTTACGGAGACAATCCCACGGTATTGGCCGGGGGCAGCGGAGCAGCTTGTTCAGCGACGGTGACCTATGGCCATATTTTTAAACGAATGATAAACGGTGAGCTGAACAAAGTGTTGGTCGCAGCTACCGGTGCCTTATTATCGATGCTTACCGTGCAGCAAAAGGAGTCTATTCCGTGTACCTGTCATGCCGTGGTGATTGAACGAAGGGGAGAGCCAACATGTTAGCAACCTTTTTTTGGGCTTTTGTGGTAGGAGGGCTCATTTGCGTTGTAGGCCAATTTATGCTCGATTATTTTAAGCTAACACCTGCTCACACGTTGTCAACTCTGGTGGTGTTAGGGGCTATTCTGGATGGTTTGGGTTTGTATGAGCCTTTGATTGACTTTGCCGGAGCGGGAGCTACCGTTCCCATCACCAGTTTTGGCAATGCTTTGGTACACGGCGCATTGGCCGAAGCGGAACAACATGGCTTGGTTGGTATTGTGACTGGCATCTTTGAAGTGACCAGTGCTGGCATCTCGTCAGCCATCATCTTTGGATTTTTAGCCGCCCTGTTTTTCAAGCCGAAGGGCTAAAAAGAATATTGAACGGAGAGAATGCATATGTTTGCCTTCTGGACAGGAGCAGAGGATCTTCCCATTTGGGGCTTCCTGGTCAGGGCATTGATAGTCTATGTTTACATCTTTGTTACTTTAAAGATACTGGGTCAACGTTCCTTAGGTACAATCCATCCCCTTGATTTTTTGTTCGGTGTGATCATCGGTGATGTTTTGGGAACACCGTTAGCAGAAGGAAAGTTGCCCATGGGAGGACCGTTAGCCTCTGCCACACTGATCGCTGGCCTTCATCTTCTCCTATCGTACATTGCCCTCTATACGCCCTATTTCCGCCGCATCATCGAGGATGAGCCGATTATATTGATGGAACATGGACGCATCTTGCCTGAGCAACTTAAAAAGACCAAAATTACGGTGGAGTCCTTGCTGATGGATCTTAGGTTAAATGGGGCGATCGATCTTAATGAGGTGGATTACGCGGTTTTAGAATCAAATGGTCAGATCAGTGTTATTAAGAAGAGTCAATACCAGTCGGCCACAGCAAGCGATGTGCGGCCGGTACCCCCGCCTCCCAAAGGATATCCTAAGGTATTGATTATGGACGGGCGGATTATCCATGCCAATGTAAAAAAAGTGGGTACCCTCTCTTGGCTGATGGATCTGATTAAGCAAAGGGGATATTCCAAGCCGGAAGAGATTTTCTTAATGACCATCGATGAGGGGGGGAAAATTTACACCAGCCCCAGAAAACCAATTCAGGTAAAATGATGATTGACACAGTCCTAAAGCTGTGTCATAATGAACGCAATGTAAATAAGGCCTTTAAACCGGTCCCGAGAGGCTGGAAAGGCAGGGCTTAACGTTCGAACAATCCTGTTTTGTTTGAGCATAGCGTACTTCACCCGATGCGGGTTACGATTGGAACCCGTGTATGCATTAAACTGGCGTATGCCTGTTTAAACCTGGGGAGAAGTGACATATATATGCACCTGTCTAAAAATCTCTTGGGACGCCCAAGAGATTTTTTTATTGCTAAAAAATGTACCAGGGAGGCTAAGCGATGACGGCAAAACGAGTGCTGATGGATCAGGCAGCGATACGCAGGGCTTTGACGCGTATAGCCCATGAAATTATTGAACGGAATAAAGGTGTAGACAATTGCGTTCTGGTGGGCATAAAAACGCGAGGCTATCCTTTAGCGGCCCGGTTGGCCGAAAAGATTGAACAGATCGAGACTAAGCAGGTTCCTGTTGGAGAGCTCGATATCACCCTTTATCGGGATGACCTTAGTTTAAGGGAGGCTGATGGAGAGCCCTTAGTGAAGGGAAGTCATATTCCGGTTGATATAACGGGGAAGACCGTCATCTTGGTTGATGATGTGCTTTATACTGGCCGCACCGTGCGGGCCGCCCTTGACGCCTTGATTGATCAGGGGCGCCCTGGGCGAATTCAACTGGCCGTTCTCATTGATCGCGGCCATCGGGAACTGCCCATCCGACCTGATTTTGTTGGTAAAAACGTTCCCACCTCAAAGGAAGAGCAGGTGGCTGTTCAAGTGGAAGAAGTGGACCGGCTTGATCAAGTCTTGCTCATAAAAGCACGGACGCAAAATGACTGAGAGGAGATTGACCATGGAAGAGAAGAAAAAAATCGCAGCATTGGAAGTGCATGAGATTCCCCCTTTGCACCGTTGGCTACCCCTCAGTTTGCAACATCTGTTTGCCATGTTTGGGGCCACCATTCTTGTACCTTACCTGGTTGAAGGATTGGACCCGGCCGTCGCCTTGCTCACCAGCGGCTTAGGCACGATTGCTTACCTGCTTATTACCCGAGGGCAGATACCAGCTTACTTGGGTTCATCCTTTGCCTTTATCAATCCTTTAATTGCGGTGATTACCACAGAAAGCTTGGCCGCAGCCATGCTGGGCAGTTTTGTGGCTGGTTTGGTATACGGTGTGGTAGCCCTTCTTATTCGCTATTTTGGCGTAGGCTGGTTAAAGCGAATCCTTCCGCCTGTTGTGGTGGGGCCAGTGATCATTGTAATTGGTTTAGGGCTGGCTGGGACAGCTATCGATATGGCCATGAGTGTGCCGGAAGGTGAGCAGCAGAGTGCCACGTTATATTTCAGCATCGCATTGGTCACATTGTTGGCCACCATTATTGGGACCATATTTTTAAAGGGCTTTTTTGGACTCATCCCCATTTTGATCGGGATTGTGACTGGTTATCTTTACGCTGCCGTATTGGGTGCCGTCAACTGGGAAGCGGTCACTGAAGCCCATTGGTTTGGAATTCCTTCAGGACTTTTGATTCCTTTTGTGACTTATGAACCGTATATCAGCTGGCTGGCCATCATCACCATTGTTCCCGTCACAATGGTCACTTTGGCTGAACATATTGGAGATCAGATGGTACTCAGCAACGTGATGCAACGGGATTTATTGAAAAAACCAGGCTTGCATCGGTCTATCCTTGGGGATGGCGTAGCCACCATGATCGCTGCGTTATTGGGAGGTCCACCCAACACAACATATGGAGAAAATATCGGTGTGGTCACCATCACCAGAGTCTTTAGCGTCTTTGTGATCGGCGGTGCAGCTCTTTTAGCCATCTTTTTTGGCTTTAGTCCCAAGGTGAGTGAGCTAATTAAATCGGTCCCCAGCAATGTGATGGGCGGGGTTTCCATCTTGCTGTTTGGAGTGATCGCCTTGCAGGGGCTGCGCATGCTGGTTGAAAACAGGATCGATTTTGGCAAGAAGCGTAACTTGGTGATCGCCGCCGTCATCTTGGTGACCGGCATTGGGGGCGCCGTTCTTAATATTACTGAAACGGTGCAGCTATCTGGGATGGCTTTTGCAGCCTTATCAGGGATTGTGCTTAATCTGATTTTGCCGGAAAAAAATTGAGGAGGGTTGTGAATGAACCTTCTAGGCATTAAAGAACTGGCCCCTGAAAATATACTTCATTTGTTAACCCTGGCCCAGCGGATCAAACAGGATCCCGATCACTATAAAGAGGCCTTAAAGGGCACCTTCATTGCCAACCTCTTTTTTGAACCTAGCACCCGCACGCGCTTTTCCTTTGAAATTGCGGAGAAACGTTTAGGTGCCCACGTGCTTAACTTTCAGGAGGAGGTTTCCAGCCGACAAAAGGGAGAGTCCATCTGGGACACCGTTAAAACAATGGAAGCCCTTGGGGTTCAAGGCATCGTGATTCGCCACTGGCAAAACGGTCTTTTAGACAGTCTTAAATCGTGTAATCTGGCCGTCATTAACGCCGGCATTGGGCATGAAGAACATCCTTCCCAATGTTTGCTTGATCTTTTCACCATGCTGGAGGAGTTTGGTCACATTCAAGGTTTAAACGTGGCCATTGTGGGCGATGTGCGCCATAGCAGAGTAGCCCGCTCAAATTACTATGGCTTAACCAAACTGGGGGCCCAGGTTTACTTTGCCGGGCCTGAGACGCTCAATTTGGATGAAGAGAGTTGGATTCCTCGAGAGCGTTGGGTTGAGTGGGATGAGCTGATTGATCAAATGGACGTGCTGATGATGTTGCGCATCCAACATGAACGTCATCAGAACGCTTTATCTCTAACCAAGGAGGAGTATCATCAGCACTATGGATTAACCGAAGAACGAGCGAAGCGCCTGAAACATGGGGCCATTATTATGCATCCTGGTCCCGTTAACCGGGATGTGGAGCTGGCTTCCAGCCTGGTGGAATCGCCCCGCTCGCGCATATTAAAACAGATGGAAAACGGTGTCTATATGCGCATGGCCATTTTGCTGCATGTATTTAAGATGAATGGTTCTCAATCTGCATTGTCCATAGGAGGTCAACGGGATGGGCATCTTACTAAAACAGGCCAATATGCTGGATGAAGAAGGCAAGCACACTGTTCAAGATCTATTGATCGAAGGAGAACGGATCACTGCCAAGGAGGAAGAAATTACCGAGCGGGGTCATCGGCTTTTTGATTGCCGTCAAAAGTGGGTTTTCCCAGGATTTATTGATGTGCATGTACATTTACGGGAACCAGGGTTTGAAAGGAAGGAAACAATTGCCAGTGGAACGGCGGCGGCTGCTAGAGGAGGTTTTACCACTGTCTTATGCATGCCTAACACCAATCCCAGTCTGGATCATCCAGATTTGGTGCGACAGGTGATCGAAAAAAGTGAACGTGTGGGCAAAGCGAAGGTATATCCCATTGCCGCCATCACTCAGGGCCAAAAAGGAGAGGCGTTGACCGATTTTTCAGTGCTAAAACAGGCGGGAGCTATCGCCTTTTCCGATGACGGGGTCGGGGTGCAATCGAGCGGACTGATGAAAGAAGCGATGTTGAAAGCCAAAGCGCTGGATCTGCCCATTGTGGCCCATTGTGAAGATAACACCTTGGTAAATGGAGGTGTTGTTCATCAAGGTGTGTTTAGCCAAAAATATGGTTTTCCTGGGATTTCATCCGATTCAGAATATATCCATGTGGGCCGAGATATCTTGTTGGCTGAAGAGACGGGGGCTCGTTATCATGTATGCCATATCAGCACCAAGCAATCAGTCCGCCTGGTTAGGGAAGGTAAAAAGCGGGGAGTGAAGGTATCTGCTGAAGTGACACCCCATCATCTCTTGCTTTATGATGAACTGATTCCAGGGGATGATGCCAATTATAAAATGAATCCTCCCTTACGGTCAAAAGAAGATCAGGAAGCGGTATTGGAAGGGCTTCTTGATGGAACCATCGATATTATCGCCTCGGATCATGCCCCCCATACCGCGGAAGAAAAAGAAAAGGGGATGCTTCAGGCTCCCTTTGGCATTGTGGGCCTAGAAACAACGTTTCCGCTACTGTACACCCATTTGGTGCAACAAGGAATTATCTCCCTGGCCCAGCTGATTGAGAAATTAACAGTTAGGCCGGCAACTCTGTTTGGATTAGAGGCAGGACGCCTCTGGGTGGGAGCCCCTGCCGATCTCACAATCGTTGATTTGGAAAAAAACCAACCCATTCAACCAGAACAATTTTTGTCTAAAGGGCGCAACACTCCCTTTACCGGTTGGAAATGCCAAGGTTGGCCTGTGGCCACTTTTGTTCAGGGAAAACTGGTTTGGCTTGATGAAACGGCTCAGTTCAGTTTGTAAAGGGGGACCAGCCATGAACCAACCAACAGCTTACTTACTTTTAGAAGACGGCAGTTGTTTTGCCGGTCAACTTTTTGGTGCTGAACGGGAAGTAGTGGGAGAAGTGGTGGTGACGACAACCATGACCGGTTATCAGGAAATTGTTACGGATCCTTCCTCCTGCGGGCAGATTGTCGCCTTTACCTATCCGTTGATTGGCAATTACGGCATCAATCAGGATGATTATGAGTCGCTTACCCCCTATGTGTCAGCTATCATTGTCAAAGAATATAGCCAAGAGCCCAGTCATTGGAAAAAGGCAGTCACACTTGAGGAGTGGATGAAACAACACGGTATTCCAGGTCTCCACCAGATTGATACCCGGGCTTTAACCCGGAAGATCAGGGCTCAAGGCACCATGAAGGCAAGTCTCATTATCGGCCGTTGGCCGACTGAAGAAGATAAAAACAGGTTGGCTCACTTTTCTTTGCCAGAGGATTATGTTAGACAAGTATCCACGCCCCATCCCTATCAATGTCCAGGAATGGGCAAGCGGGTGGTTGTGATCGATTTAGGCATGAAGGCAAGTATTTTGCGGGCTTTAACCAAACGGGACTGTGATGTGAGAATGATTCCTTCGCACACCTCAGCGAAAGAAATTATGGGCTGGCAACCTGATGGAGTGGTGATCTCCAACGGACCGGGCAACCCTAAACATGTTTCCCACGTGGTAGAGACGATACGATCTTTATTAGGCAAAGTGCCTCTGTTTGGCATTGGTCTGGGCCACCAGCTTTTGGCCTTGGCCTGTGGGGCTGATACGGAAAAAATGCGTTTTGGCCACCGGGGAGGCAACTACCCTGTGCAACACGTGGAGAGCAAACAAACAATCATTACGGCTCAAAATCACGGTTACACCGTTACCCCTTCTTCTCTAGAGAGAACCGATTTAAAAATCACTTACTTAAATGTGAATGACGGAACAGTGGAAGGCATCCAACATCGCTACTATCCTGCTTTTTCAGTCCAGTTTCATCCGGAGGCAGCACCCGGCCCTATGGACAGTCTGTTTCTCTTTGATCAATTTGTGGAGATGATGAAGCAATATAACCTGCACACTAAGAAAGGGGCTGTACCCAATGCCACGTCGTGACGATCTAAACAAAATCTTAGTGATCGGATCAGGCCCTATCGTGATTGGTCAGGCGGCGGAATTTGATTATGCCGGCACTCAAGCATGCCAGGCTTTAAAAGAGGAAGGCTATTATGTGATCCTGGTCAACAGCAATCCGGCCACCATAATGACGGACACCGCCATCGCCGACAAAGTATATATAGAACCCCTTACCGTAGAGTTTTTGGAAAAAGTGATTCGCCTGGAAAAGCCTGATGGGCTGCTACCCACTTTAGGCGGCCAAACCGGGTTAAATTTGGCTGTCCAACTGGCTGAACAAGGGGTACTGGAGAGGGAACAGGTACAGTTGTTAGGCACTCGTTTAGAGGCTATTAAACAGGCCGAAGATCGAGAACTGTTTAGACAGCTGATGAACGAGATCGGCGAACCGATCCCTAACAGCACTATTGTTCACTCCAGCGAAGAAGCTGAGCAATTTGTCAAGACGGTCGGTTTTCCGGTGATTGTACGGCCGGCCTATACGTTGGGAGGAACGGGGGGCGGCATTGCCCATGATTTGGATAGTTTGAGGGAAATTGTTTCCAGTGGCCTTAAGTATTCGCCGGTCAACCAGTGTCTCATCGAGCAAAGTATTGCTGGGTTTAAAGAAGTGGAATATGAGGTGATCAGGGATGGTGCTGGAACCTGCATCACCGTATGTAATATGGAAAATGTGGATCCCGTGGGAATTCATACTGGAGACAGCATTGTGGTGGCCCCCAGCCAAACCTTAACCGACCGGGAGCATCAAATGCTGCGCAGCTCAGCGTTAAAAATTATTTCCGCCCTTCAAATTGAAGGAGGATGCAATGTTCAATTTGCCCTTGATCCCAATAGCAGTCAATATTATGTGATTGAAGTCAATCCCCGGGTGAGCCGCTCCAGCGCTCTAGCTTCTAAAGCCACCGGGTATCCCATTGCTAAAATGGCGGCCAAAATTGCTGTAGGCTATCAGCTCACAGAACTTAAAAATCCAGTGACTGGTCAAACCATGGCCAGTTTTGAACCGGCCCTCGATTATGTGGTAACCAAAATCCCGCGCTGGCCCTTTGATAAATTTGCGTCCGCCAACCGTAAACTGGGCACCCAAATGAAATCAACAGGAGAAGTGATGGCTATTGGGCGCACACTGGAGGAGTCTCTTTTAAAAGCGGTTCGCTCCTTGGAAATTGGAGCGTATCATTTGGAATTGGAGCATCTTCGTTCGCTTTCTGCAGAGCAGCTAGAAAAAAAATGTAAGCAGGCCGATGATGAACGCCTCTTTGCCATCGCTGAAGCATTCAGGCGAGATATCGATGTGGAGATGGTCTTTCGCTGGACGCAAATCGACCCCTTTTTCCTTCATAAAATCAAGGGCTTGGTTCAGTTTGAATCCACCTTACAGCGAATGCCTTTTGACACTGCCCTGTTACGCAAGGCGAAACAGTTGGGCTTTACCGACCGGAAAATCGCCCAGCTGTGGCAAAGTACAGAAGAGGCAGTGAGAGAATATCGGGTTAAAGAGGGAATAAAGCCGGTCTATAAAATGGTGGACACCTGTGCCGCCCAATTTGAAGCGGACACACCCTACTATTACTCCACCTACGAAGTGGAAAATGAAGCCAGGGTTACATCAAGCAAAAAAATTGTCGTTCTTGGCTCAGGTCCCATTCGCATCGGTCAGGGGATTGAATTTGATTACTCCAGTGTTCATGCGGTGTGGGCCATTAAAGAAGCCGGCTATGAAGCCATCATTATCAACAACAATCCCGAGACCGTCTCTACCGACTTCAACACCTCGGACAAACTCTATTTTGAACCGCTCTATATAGAAGATGTGCTTAACGTCATTGAACAGGAACAACCGGTGGGAGTGATTGTTCAGTTTGGCGGTCAAACAGCCATCAATTTAACAGAAGGTTTGACAAAGGCGGGTGTACCCATTTTGGGCACCGATCTGGAGCAGATTGATAACGCCGAAAACAGGGAGAAATTTGAGCGGCTTCTTAACCGGCTAAACATCCCTCAGCCACCTGGTCAAACAGTCACTTCGGTGGAAGAGGCCGTCAAAGTATGTCATACCTTGGGCTTTCCTGTCTTGGTACGTCCTTCCTATGTCCTGGGTGGGCGAGCCATGGAGATTGTTTACAATGAACAGGAGCTGCTCACCTACATGGAGCAAGCCGTGAAAGTATCCCCTGATCATCCGGTGCTGATCGATCGCTACCTGTTTGGAAAAGAGTTGGAAGTGGATGCCATCAGTGATGGGGAAAACGTCTTAATCCCCGGCATCATGGAGCATATTGAACGGGCAGGCGTTCATTCAGGGGATTCCATCGCCGTCTATCCTCCCCAAACCCTCTCCGAAGAGATAAAGAAAAAAGTGGTGGAGATGACCACCCAGCTTGCCCGTGGTTTAAAGATGAAAGGGCTGTTAAACATTCAGTTTGTGTTGCATGAGGGGCAAATATATGTGTTGGAAGTTAACCCCCGGGCTTCGCGAACCGTTCCCTTTTTAAGCAAAGTGACGGGCATTCCCATGGCCAACGTGGCCACCAAAGTGATCTTGGAGGCTTCCCTTCCCCAATTAGGTTACGAAGGAGGCTACTGGCCGGAAGAGAAATTGG